>JARIHB010000191.1 GCA_029288515.1 Candidatus Saccharimonadota bacterium
ATGTGTATAAGAGACAGGTATAGCGATATACTGCCCGCCTCTACGTTAAACGCCAATGGCGATAAAATAACCGCCTCGTATGGCATAACCATCACCAACAGCACCAGTACCAAACAGATTAAAATGTATTACTCCAGTAACCTGCTTTTTGATAGCGGCGCACTTACTACCAGCGCCGCCGCCTCGATGAGCATCGAAGTGCATATGGTCCGTGATAGTGCTACTTCCGTACGCTACCATGTGCGGGCGACCGCCACCGGCACATCCACTACTAGCTTTGCCAAAACCGGCGTCGTGACCGGCCTCACCTTAACCGGCACTACCACGCTCAAAATCACAGGCACAGCCGCCGGCGCCGGTGCAGCTACCAACGACATCGTCGCTAAAATGGCGGCCGTAGCATACAAGCCAGCCGCATAATAAAAGCCCCGGATTATCCGGGGCTTTTATATTATGTAGAAAGCGCTTTAGTGAATATCGCCGCCGTAGCCGCCACCATTACCGCCGTGCAGCTTCACGAAGCGGATACAATCCTGCTTGTCGGAGAAGCCCAGATGCTTCCATCCGCGATTATCGCATTGCTTTTTATTAGTGGGCGCCGCAGTGGTGGTGTAGGCAACGCATTGGTCCTTGCTCTCAAAGCCGAGCTTTTTCCAGTTAGGCTTCTGGTACTCAACGCGTTCCCAATACCCAAATACGCGGTGGTGATGACGGTACACCCAGTGCCATTCCCAGCGAGTGGCAGTTGTCTTGCCTTGGCACTGCGAGGCCGATGACGGCTTGGCCACCGCGAAATAATCAGGAGAAGCGTTTACCACCGAGGTAGTACCAATAATAGCTACTGCTACAATAGCTACGAAACCTACCACGATTTTATTAGTGCTCAGCTTGTGAGCGATGGAACGGACGTTCATGAAACAGTGCACCTCTGCTTACATATTATTTAGTTGTCGTTGTTAAGTATCATACCAAAAAATTGCGTATATTACAACTATTACTCGTGAAATTTTTCGTCTTTTGTACGCAGCGGCATCCACTCCTGATGCAGTACGCCAGCCAATCCAATTGCCAGCAGTAAAAAGGCATACACCGCAAAGTAATCCAACAGTTGGTCATCGCTGCGCAGACTGAGTACCGGTAAACATGCCAGCATCACCAGCGCCATCTTGAATGTAACGGTATACGGCACACGTGCTACAAGTGCAAACAGCCCATATACCAGTAACAACAGGCAGCCGAACTGCGGGTAACGGAAAAGCATGCCAGCAACAATTAACACAGCGACCACCAGCACGGCGCTCAGCCGCTTGGCAAGCAAACGAATACGCGGGGTGGCATGAAGTCTCATCTCATTGTTCTCCTGTTTTATACACTACCAGTGATGGCGTGCGCATAACCGGGCGCATATCCTGCTGATGGTCAAGGTAGCCATAAGATTGGTAATCAAACGTTTTAGCAAGCACGACATAGCGCACACCGGCGGTTTGCAGCTGTGTGCCCACATGAACAGTAGATTGCGTGATAATTGCATTAACGCGGCGCTGGGTTTCGTCTGTGGCGTAGCCGGTGGCGCTTTTAAACTCCGGGTCAGCGCTGGTAATAACCGGCGCGTTAAAAAATGCCCGGGCCGGGGTAGCAATCGTCCGCCCGGCAAAATCGTACGGCATATAGAGGTGCCATGGCAGCAGTACTACCGGCGCTGAACCGTTATGGCGTACCAAAAAGGCGTTTACCTGATACCAGTCGGCCGGATACTGGCGCGGCGTAAGCTGACCGTACGCGCCGCCCATAAGTAATGGCGCCGTGAAGAGCGGCAATGCCAGAAGCACCGACGCTGTCAGACGCCACGCATCTGTAATGCGCGGCACTAAGACGGCCGCGCCATACCCCACAAAATAGGCCGAAGCCAGAGCAATCACCGCCACAAACTTATGCGCATCACGATAACCGGCAAAGCCGGGCACGTGCGCGGCCAACCAATACATACCGTCCGGCCAGGCCGCCAGCGCGCCGGCAATCAATGCCGCGCTCCCAATGGTCAGCGCAATACTTCGGGCTGCCTTAGCGCTCACGCACCAGCCATACACTGCCAGCGCTGCCAGCAGCACCACCGGCACCCACCACCAACTGTACACATCCTGAGGCAGCAGATACAGATCCTGTGCGTCAGCCCAAAAGCCGCGCAGGGTGGCAATGTTTGCCAGCACACCCCAGCCGCTGCCCTGCGTACGAAAGGCCTGAAAGTCCGCTGCACTAAAATCAGCCACTGTGCGGGCAGCCGGCGCCGATCCGGTCAGGGCTGGCGCCAGCCACCAGATGCTTGTAATTGCCCACACCACTGCCACCGTACCCGCCCAACGGAGCAGCACATATTGTACAGACCGCTCACGGTGTAACCGTATCATCTGCGCCACAAAATACACCGCAGCCAACAACCCATATACTCCCAGCATATGCAGCGACACACATCCCAGCACCCAGGCCACGGCACCCGCTACAACCGCTGTCCGCACTGATGGCCGGCCCATAAACCGATACCACGCCCCAAAAGCTACCGGCAGCAGCGCATAGCCCAGCAGCACCATATACTGGCCAGCCATGAAGCGGGAGTACACAAACGGATTAACAGCATACGCGGTACCGGCGCATAACGCACCGAATAATCGATACGGCGTACTTTTATCCAGCGTCAGGTATAAGCGGTACATGCCGTAGCCGGCGCCAAAGAATATTCCCAGTAGAAGCAATTTCTGCAGTATGTCCACCGCCACAACCGTAGCCAACATATGCAGCAGCCAGAAAAACGGGAACGAAGCAGCCGACATCGGCGGCACAAGTATATGAGGTCCAAATACCATATCCAACGTCAATACATATCCGCGGCCTAAAAGGGGCGCCATGACAGCCAAGGCCAGTATGGCGAAGTAGACACCCGGCAGCCACATACGGTGCAGGATACGCATTATTTACCCCCTGCCGGCGGCTGCGCAGTAAACCGCACACTATACAGCATCGGCTGGTCTGTAGGCGACAGCGAAAGACCAGCCACCGAGGCATGCGCAAAGTCCTTGGGTATATTGTTCTGGGGCAGCAAACTTATAAACTCAGTAAGAATGGTGTCACTGCCACTGGCAATCTGCAGCACATGCTCACCCTGCGATAGATGCACGTCGGCGGTGTAGTACGTAAAATCAATAAAGTCTTTCGGCTTGCTGTCGGCCGCTAGCTTATGCAGCGCATAGGTCTGGCCCCCAGAGGTAACGGTGATAGTGTCCGCATCGCTGGCCGCGTGTAACAGCAGCCGGTAGGTGCCGTCACGCGGTGCGGTTGCCTTGATGGTAATTTTCTGACTGCTATGCGGCGCCACGCCGATAAACTGCGCCGTCTGCAGGCTGGCGAGCGTTGGCACAACTTCGTGGGTGTAATTATATGAGTTGTCACGGCTATACAGCGTCGTCAGCGAAAACATGTTGGTTGTAAAGTTACTGCTTGCCAGCAAATCTTTGGTAAACGGCAGCAGCGTAGCGTCCGGTGCAAACTGCACGCCGGACTGATTAGCATACAGCGTATAAAAACTGCGTTCCGGGTTGTCGGTTAGCACATACTGCTCGCCGGACTGTTGGCGGTAGTCGTGCAACTGGGCGGCGAAATAAAGCGCCTCGTCGTTGAGCCCATGAGCATTGAACTGCTTCAGGAACGCATCCCAGGCCATATCAGACAGTACCGCGCGGCTAGCGTTGCGGTGTACATCGGCGCCATAGAGCAGGTAATCCTGCCCCTCATACAACGGCTTGAATTTCTGTGAACTGCCGAGGACGTCGGTAATCTTATCATCGATAGAAGGCAAATAGGTCGTGCCCAGCTCGCGCTGGCCGAGGTTCCGCGGCACTAAGATATCTGTCACCCCAAAATCATTTATCAGCACATCCTGCCACCAGGTCTCGTGATAGGCAATCGACCGGTAGGCCAGATAGGCGACGATTTTGTTAGATGGGTCAGCGCCGGTACCGGTATACACGGTAGGTTGGTTCAAGTAATAAATGAAGTACTTATCGAGGAATGAATATCGTGTGCCGTCAGCCAGTATTTCGCGGCCGCTTTCCAGCGAAGGCAATATAAACAGCCGCTTTTCACGCGTGCTGTTATTAAGAATGGTCTTGATGTGACGCAGGTCGGGTGGTATCGTATAGGGCTTCAAAAAGCCGTTAAAGTCGCCAGACCAAAAGGTCTGGCGGTAGGCGGGCGTAGCGGTTAACGGCAAAGCTACTATGGCAAGCACTATCAGGCTCGCCACCAACGGCCGCCAGCCCCGGCGCTGCAAAGCCTCCACAATCCACAGCAGCACAATCGCCAACAGTATGCCGGCCATGTAACAAGCAATAAATTCAAAACGGTGCGGGAAGCGCAGCACATTAATAAACATGCTCAGCGTCGTATCGATCAACCCGCCGAGCGTGTTGTGCATTGCCGACGCCAGTAGCGCCAACTTGCCCAGTGCCTGGTGGAAGGAGTACACCACATCAGTGCTGTAGCCCAGCGACATCCACATCGCTACTAAGAGGGCCACAAACAGCAGCACAATCGCCATTTTACGGCGGCGGTCCAGTGCCCGCCACTGCGGGAAAAAGAAGAGTGATCCCAGCAGGCCGAACACAATCATAGTCAGTACGCGCGGCTCAGGCGCCAGATACACGCCATAGCGGTACAGGTCAACGTGTCCATAGCTATCCAGCGAGAACAGGTACTTGAGCGGTACGGATGAATAGTAAATCGCCCAGTAATTAACCGGCGCCTCGCTGAGCGCGGCATCAACCGGCGTTGTAAAATGAATAAATAGCAGGTAGGGGATCAGGCTGCACACCGATACCAGGACGGCGTATCCTATATTACGGAGTACGCGGCCGCGTACATCTTTCCGGCGGAAAACCAGCACGAACAATAGATGCAGCGCAACCAGCACTCCCAGCGACAAATAAAAAATAACGTGGTAATGAATGGCCGGATTGATAAACGCCAGTACGGCCACAGCGGCCACGTTCTTCTTGCTGAGACGGTCATAGAAGAACAGCTGCTCGACAGCCAGACTCAAACTGAGCGCAAACAAACTAAATCCGAATACCAACGTGTAGAAATGAGCGATCTTAGCATACAGCAATAACAGGTATATAAGGAACGCTGCCAGTGCCGACACATATATGCCAGCAACCGGCGTGCGGGCGGCAAAATGCCGTACCACCCGGTAAAAAGCCCAGAACAGCACTAAGGCCGTCAGGGCGTTCATCAGTACTAAGGCAAAGGGCAGGAAAGCATTGTAGCGCACCCAGGAGGTCCAAAAGGCATAGGTGGTGCGGAATTCCTCGGAGCCGGTCAGTTCAGAGGTATCAGTCGCCTGGTACTGGCTGGAAAAATTAAAAAAAGGTACCAATTCTTCACGGACCACCGACGCATCACCATGGACCACCGCCGGTGCGTCAAGCAACACGCTACGGAATATAAACACATGCAACAGCAAACAGGCAGCAATCACCGCCCAAAACGCCCAACGCATACGGCGTCGGGTTAAAATGCCGTGTTCGCCAGCCATTCCTTTGCCGTTTCATAGTGAGTATGCCTGATGGTGTGCAGCCGTTTGCGAGCTGCCGGCAGATCGCGCACCAGCTGTCGGTAAGCCTCGTGCAGGCGCGTGGCAGTCATATCCTCCAGCTGCAGTGCGTGACGGTAATCGGCCTCCCGCACAAAGCGCCAGCATTTTGTGTCGTACGCCAGCGCCAAAAACGGCGTACCGGCCACCGTCGCCAGCAGCAGTGAATGGAAACGCATGCCTACCAGGACGTCAACCTGCTTCAGGTAGGAAATAATCGTATCGATTCCCAAATTATTTACCACATGATATGCCGCGTAGCCGCGCAAACCAGGCAAAATGTCTGTTTGCAGGAAGGTGAGATCGTCATGCGGGTTAAAAGCGTTTTGGAAGGGCAGGAACACAATATAGTTACCCTCGTCCATCAGCCGGCGGCAAAAAGCGCGCATGCCGGTTATATAGCGTTTGCGATCGATCCAGTCAGGGATATCGTGCAGTACATTTATTGCTACGACCTGGCCCTTCAGGTTCTTAGGGAGCGGCATAGTGGCGCGGTTCCAGACTGTTTGCCAGACTGTATCTATAAACAGACCGTCTGTAGAGTGAGCGATGCGCCCGGCCGGCAGTCGCAACGTGTCGCGGGCGTAGGCATATGAAACTTCGTCACGAAACGTCGTAAGCCGACACCAGCGCAAGGCAGCGCGCGTAATCAGGCGGCCCAGGCGGGTTTTGATGGAGCCAATACCAATATGGCATCCGTACACGCTTTTGCCGCCCAAAGCAGCCAAAAGATTGAACAGCATAACATTCAAAATAACACTGTACCGCGAACGGCCGGTGGTGGCGTACAGTTCTTTGTATACCGTACCGCCGCCGTACACAATAGCGTCCGAGCTGAGCATCAACCGGAGCAGCTTGAAGATTGACGTATGGTATGTCTCAAACACCTCCAATTCCGGAAATGCTTCGCGAATCGGTTGCGGCACATAGCGAGCCTCGCTAAGGTTGACGCGAATCGTGCCATAGCCTTTGTCGGTCAGTAAACGGAGGTAGTTATACATCAGCAAATCATCGCCGAGGTTGGTCTGGCCGTATGCGCCCAGCAGCAGAGCGGTTTTTTTACGCTTCATGAGCAGCCTCCTTGTACACGCGCCATGTGCGTGCGCCAACGGTGTGCCATAGCCGCTCACGTTTCAGCTGGCGTGAAAAGTCACGGTATGCCGGCTGATTAGCGAAGAATTCCTGCAGTTTAGCTGCCAAGCCCGCCGGCGTATGCGCAAACAGCACGCGTGCCGGCAGTACGTCGGCATAGGCTTCACTGCCTAAGAACGGCTGTTCATATCCCATGGCAATAGCCATCGGCCCGGAGCTGGATAAGGACATTTTGTACGGATATACTGATACATCGGCAGCGGCATAATAAGCTGGAATATCCGCTTCTGGTATAAAGCCGATCCAGCGGTATCGATCCTTTGGAATCAAGGCTTTAGCTTTTGCCTTGGTATCGTTGTACATCGCCAGGTAGCCTGGATCCTGTTCCAGCTTGGGGTGCTTGCCGGCACCCACCAGCAGAAACGCATCAGGATCAATGGCTGCATACAATCCAAATGCTTCCACCAGCAGATCGTAATCCTTATAGCCGGCCAGGTAGCCCATCGACAGCACCACATGCTGTTTCGGTCGCAAGCCAAGCTGTTTGCGCGCACGGGCGACTGTCGGTCCGTGCAAATCCTCAACACCATGCGGCACCACATGCAACTTTCGGGCTGGCACTCGATACTGGTTCATCAGCACTTGTTTGAACGACGCTTCATGCACAATTACGTTGCGGGCCCAAACGGTAAGCGGGCAGTATATGATGAGCAGTGCCAGCTTTACCATCCACACTGGCGCCTTCGAGCTATTGGCACGCACAAAGGCGCGGTTTACTTTGCGCAAGTCTACCACATGATGCATGGTCAGCACCGTGCACACACCACCCAGACGCAGCGCCAACAGCAAAAACTGCATGATAACAGCTGTTATCATGCCACCATACAGGTTCAGTTCCTGCTGAAAATGGACCACATCCGGCCGCAGCCGGCGAATAGAGCGATACAGCTGGAATACATATCGCCAATTACGATCAAAGGCCCGGATAATGTGCAGACCGTCCTCGTCATAGGCAGATGCTTGACCTTCGAGTTTATTGGCCAACACATATACTTCGTCTTTTTGGGTACGTGGCAAATTGGTATACAGGTTCTTAGCATATGAAGCAACACCGCTTGCCTTACCATGTTTCTGCGCGGCGGCAGGATACACCGAAACTTCTACGATTTTCATATCTGAGCCTCTTCAACGGACCGACCTACTTTAATCGTCCGGCGGGCAATATACAGCGGACGGTCAATAACCTCCGAATGAATGTGCGCGATATACAGCGACATCAGTCCCAGACACGCCAACACGACACCCACCAAAAACAACAGCATCATGGCCAGAAAAGCCGTGCCGCTAATACCCCAGTGGAAAGGGTCATGCAGCAGGAAACGCTCTATGCACATAAACGCGCCCGCCGGAATGCTGAGCATTAAAATAGCCACCCCCAGGTAGCCGGCCAACTTGAGTGGCACCAAACTATAGGAAGTAAAACTGTTGATAGCCAGGCGTACCAGGCTGCGGAAATCATATGTCGGCTTGCCATGCAGACGAGGAGCTTGCTCGAAGTATACGTAGGCCCGATCGAACCCCAGCCAGTCAATCAGGCCGCGGGTTATACGATTGCGTTCGGGCAGGTCATTGAACACATCAATAACCTGGCGATCCAGCAAACGAAAATCAGTGGCATGCGGCGTAATTTTAGTATGGGCAATTGCGCGCATAATGCGATAAAACACTTTGGCGCCGGTAGCGCGCAGGGGACTCATGCTGCGGGCAGAGAATACGCCTACCACTACCTCGGCGCCGGCTTCCCATTTGCTAATAAACTCACCTATTAGGCTGGGCGGCATTTGCATGTCGCTGTCCATGACAATGGCTGCCTTGCCTTGGACTGCATGCAATCCGGCGCTCACTGCCGCTTCTTTGCCAAAGTTACGGGCCAGCTGAATAATGCGCACGCGCGGATCGGCGTCCGCCAGATCGCATAATACAGCTGCCGAGGCATCCTTGCTGCCATCGTCGATAAAGATGAATTCGAATGTATAGGTGTTGCTGTGGGTATGGGCCACAAGTTCGGCGTAGAATGGCCGTAGGTTACGGGCCTCGTTATATACGGGAACGACGATTGATAGTAACGTTTGCACCTTTTGCACCGGCCTTAGTTATGGTTTGTATTTGCGTGATCCCACGCCATATAGCCAGCAGCACCAGCGTACCCAGACCGCTATATACCAGATTCATAGCAATGTCTGAGAGGCTGCGATGACGTATCCACATCAACCCAATAGTGCCGCCAATACTAAGTAGTATTATAGACGATATTTGATATTTACGCAATGCAATGTAATAAGAAATAATAACATTAGCAACGGATATCAGCAGCATTGCAATACTCAACACTGGCAACAGGTAGGCGAAGGGCAGGTAGTCGCGGCCCATCAGCACACCGGTCACCAGGCGATCTGCCAGCATACATACTAAAACAGCCGGGGCGCCAACCGCAAGCGTTAAGCCCAGCGACTTCAAAAGCAGGCTGCGATTCTCGGCAGCCGGCCGGCGCAACCGCACTGCCGGCAATAACACAAGGGCGATTGGCGATGTTAGGAAGAATATCGTGCGGGCCACTGTGGAAACGCCGGCATATTCTCCGGCCGTATGCGGATCAAAAAAGTGCTTGGCAACAAATACGTCAATGCTACATAAAAGCGTCACCGCCATTGTGCCGGCCAGCACAAACAATGCGTATTTCAGCTCCGGCGCTACCAGGGCAAATGATGGCTTCGACAAGTAGCGGACGCTGTTAGGGCGCTGGAAGCCCAGCTTCTTAGCGTAATAGGCAGCGTACACAAAGGCCGCAATTTGAGCCGCCAAAATGCCGCCAATAGCACCGGCAGCCTGCAGACCGGCAACGACAAACAGCGCCGAGAACAATACACGCGCCGCTGCACCGATAAGATTAGCAACCGACACCAGACCAAAGCGTTGATGGGCGCGCAAATACGCGCTGCGAAAAGCAAAGGGCACGCTGGCCACAAACACCAGCAGAAGCACTATGAACGGCACCACTGATTCAAACTGGAAAAACTGTTTTAAACGCCAGCTGAACACCGCACCTACAAGCAGTGTACCGATAGCAAGCATGGCTGCGATTCGCTCCAGCTCGAAGACAACCCGCTGTTTGTGCATTTCATCCTGGTAGTTCGCCACCACATTAACTGTCACTTGCGTCAATACTGTTAGCAAGATAGTTAGCTGCAGAAACAGCGCAATAACCGCCTGGACCTCGCCGTAAGCGTCGGGCGGCAGCAACCGGCCGAGCACTGGATAATAGATATAATTAACAAAGCCAACTAATACCGAGCCGGCAAAAAAGATAGCGTTTTGGCGTAAAAATGCACTCTGCCAAAGAGAGCGCACTCCCGCCCGTACACGTTGCATCTTGCCTATCCTAGCAAACAATAGGACTTTACACAAGGTGTAAAATATGTTTTTACTTATTCTTGTGCTTCTTGGCGTCAGCTGTTTCCGCATCGACAAGGGCGTTTACCGGTGCAAACAGCAGGGCATACAGATTGAACCCGATTATGGCGCCCAGCAGCGGCCCCAGCACATAGGTACCCCAGCCCCATAGGCGCAGCCCCAGGGCAACGCCGGGATTTACCATGCCGGCCGACGCCAGCGAGGCAACTATCATACCTGCCGCCAGTGAACCGCCCAGCACGAACGCAGCCTTGCCGCCGTCATACCGATTATAAATCTGTGCCGCCCATCCCATCGAGAACACAAACGCTCCAGCCGCCTCCGCCACCAGCACCCGGCTGTCGAAATGGCCGCTATTAGGCATATGAATGTTCAAAAAGTAGGTATACAGCAAGTAGGCCATCCAGCCGCCCAGCAATTGGGCAACGATGTATACCAGGGCCGGCACGGCTTTTACGCGCCGAGCCGTCAGCAGGCCCAGCGTGATAGCCGGATTGAACTGCGCGCCCGAAATTGTCCGCAGCACCAGCACCAGCGCAGCCAGGGTCAAGCCGGCAGCAAGCGCGACGAAGAAGGGGCTGCCTTGGATACGGGTCACCGCCAGGACGATTAACGTCAATATCGCCGTTCCCAAAAACTCCGCCACCACCATGGCGATCTTTGCCCGTTCGCGTATCATGCTTGCACCCTCCGTTATTCTCTTATCTTAAGCGTAGCTTAAAGCGCCCATATATACAAATAGGAGACCGTTCACGCGCGGGAAACCGACTTTTGAGCCTAAGGTCTCAAAAGCTCGGCTTTCCGGCTGCACTTCCGTTTAGTCTCCTATTTGTATATATGGGCGCTTTTGTACGTCATGCGCGGCTGACGATGTAGGTGGGCAGGTTGACGGCGAGGGTGCCGTGGCCGCTGTCGGCGAAATCTTCGAGGGCCATGTAGGCCATGCGATAGTCGGTGTCGGTACCGCGGCCGAACAGCCGGGCCAAGCGCTCCATACGGGCGTCGCTGACGCCGAATACCTCACGCCCACCCGTAAGTGAGGCAACTTTTGCTTCGTCGATTGCATACCCAGGCAGCTGCAAGCGAACAACCGCTTCCTCGACATGCCCGTGTACGCCACGGCCGTCGTCTTTTAGCTCAGCAATGGCCTGCTTGCCGCTTACCGCCTCAACGGCTTCCATGAATACGTCGGCAGTTAAGCTGTCATATGTGTTGCTGCGCAGGCGCGCTTCAGCGGCTTTAAGCATGGTGGCATGCAGGCTTTCGTCATATATACCTTCCGGCAGCAAAGTCTTCTGGCGGGCAACAAAGTGACTGTCCTTACTAAATGCGACGGCATTCTCTGTAATTGCCACAAATCCGGCAGCCGCGCCGCAACCGACGTGCGTGCTTGGCTGCAGGCCATTTTGATGCAAGAATTCAACTACCTCGCGCACGCGATCGGCCACCGGTGCGGCCGGATCCCGGTAAAAACGCGAGCCAAGCGCTTCAGCAACGTAGAAGGCGCTCACCGTATCAGCACCAACCAACTGCTCGCGAACCGGCACCGTAGCACCGCTTAACAAGCGCACGGGCAGGCGACCGTCGGTGCAGGCCGAGTACGCTTGCTGATCGCCGGTTACTTCGGTGATGCTTTGCAGCACTGCAGTCATAAGATCTTCGGTAGTAGTGTAGGCGGATTGCGGCTTGATAGCGCCCACGCCCCACGACAGGCCATCGGCAATCGGCGTGGCTGCTAGGCCGTTAGAAACAATGGTATGAAGAGCTGTTGGCTGCATAATGATCCTTGTGTGTCTTAGATGCGTCCGCGCCGCGGCCCGCGTTATCGATGCTATTATACTGCTGCCCGTAAGGGGTAGCAAGCGCCAAGGTGATAAGTGTCACACCACATTTGCGAGAAAAAACACAGCCGCCACGCAGCATAGGTTGATAGGGTAAAGGTATGAATACTATTCGCCAGCCCATTCCCGACCCCAGTGCCGCCGCTGTTGCCACCTGGCTACAGCACACCTCACGTGATGATCTGCATGAACAGGGGTGGATCAGTTTAAACCGCAATTTTAACGGCATTGCCATGGCCGCTCGCCCGTACATTGCTAAGCACTTTGGCACTGCCGACGAGCAGCGGGCCGCCTTCGACGGTCTAACTCTCGCCCTTATGGCGCTCACACGCTTCAGCGATATAGAAAAGCTGACTCATTTGCTAGACCAGCCCTCCGGCCTCCTGCCGGAAAAATTCCTGCCGCCGCCAGTGGGCTAGCGTGTACCGTTCCTCTTTCTGACCAGCCAGGTAGGTGTATCGGGCACTACTAAGGTGCCGTGCACAACGTTAGCGTACGTGTTTAGGGCGTGGCGCAGCGGTATTTCCATGTCGAGTCTCCGCACAGCAAATGCCAGACGCTTAGCCATGTTGGCAGCCATATCGTCATTTACGGTGAATGCCTGCCCGCCATCGAAATTAAGCGTCCGCGTGTCCACGGCATAGCCCGGCGTATAGAGCCGCATAACCGCGCCCTCGACATGTCCATTAACGCCGCGACCATTATCTACGTACGACGCCACGCCCTGACCCCCAGATGTCTGCCGGGCAACGTCTAAAAATGTATCCAGATTCAAATCAGTATACCTCTCGGCGCGACGTAGCTGCCGGCGATGGTTACCGATAATCCTATCCTGTACGCGCTCGTCATAAGGTACACTGTTAACTTTCATCGTTTGCCGTTGACGATTTTGAAAGTCCGGATTGCCGGCAAAGCGGATGGTGTTTTCCTTCAGCGTAAGATGAGCTGCGCCAGCGGCACAGCCTTTATGTGCAATAGGTACGAGGTTAGCCCTCTGCATCGTTTCAGCAGTCCACCATACCGTTTCCTCCGGTAAACGCGTTATAGGCAGCAAATCAACTGCCTCCAGCGCACTATGCGCAGCTACCAGGCTTGCACCGCTTAGTGTCGGGCGCACCGGCACCAGATCGCCGCTTTCTAATAGGTCCGGCACACGTCCGTCGGTGCAATTAGCGCCGTTTTCCTCACCCCGAGGTACCTGTACAATGCTGTCGAGTACCAGCCTTGCAAGTGCAGCTTGTGCTTCGTCGCTTTGGTCAACCTCAGCACCGATTGTGCCTTCCGCCCACTGGAACGTATCCGGAATACGATAAGCTGTAAACATGTCATTACTTACTTGTTGTGTCGTGGCATAACCTTCCATACGTACCTCATACAAAGAGAAAACATTGCTCTGCTGCAATGTTTATTATTTAATTTTCCAGTGCAGTACTATACACCTACAGAAAACGTATCGCAAGCGCTACACGACATGTGCTAACGAGAGACCGTTCACGCGCGGGAAACCGACTTTTGAGCCTAAGGTCTCAAAAGCTCGGCTTTCCGGCTGCACTTCCGTTTAGTCTCTCTTATAGCACATGTCGTGTAGCGCTTGCGGTCTCTCGTTGCTACAAAATGTCTGCGTTATTTGCGATGGCGGTGGCGCAGTTCGGCGACGTGCAACTGTACACCACGACGCTCCAGTAAGGTTTGGGCACGGTCGAGCTCAACTTGTGTCTTAGCATCATGCTTCAAACGTACTGCTTCGTCATGAGCCCGCTGCGCTTCGGCCAGGTTAATTTCATCACCATGGGCAGCTTCGTCAACCAGCACGCGCACGCCCTTGCTGCTGATTTCCAGCACGCCGCCATATGTTGCATAGTGCTCAAGGTGCGTGTCGGCATCGCTTTTATTGCGACGGATCGTAATTACACCAGGCACCAGCTGGGAGAGCAAGGGCTCGTGGCCAGGCAACACCGTAATCTGGCCGGCAGCCGTCGGCAAGACGACTGAATAGGCTTCAGCCTGGAATTTAACGCCATCTAGCGTTACCAGTTCAAAATTCATAGATAGGTTCCAGTATCAGGCACTTCGTTACTCACGACCTTGCCGCCAATCCTGCCGCTGCGTCCGTATCGATAAAATTCGGTGCATTTTCTGCCATTATTTTACCTCGTCAATGCCACCCTTCATATAGAAGGCACTTTCCGGCTTGCTGTCGTGCTTGCCATCTAAAATCTCACGGAAACCCTTGACGGTGTCCTTCAGACTCACATATTTACCGGTGTTGCCGGTGAACTTCTCGGCTACAAAGAACGGCTGCGTCAGGAAACGCTGGATACGACGGGCACGGGCGACCACTTGTTTGTCGTCATCGCTCAGCTCGTCCATGCCCAAGATCGCGATGATGTCCTGCAGGTCCTTATAGCGCTGCAGAATGCGCTGCACTTCGCGGGCTACTGCATAGTGTTCCTCGCCGACAATTTCCGGGTCCAGGATGGTTGAGTTGGAATCGAGGGGGTCAACAGCCGGATACAGGCCAAGGTCGGTCAGGGCACGGTTCAACACGATGGTTGAGTCCAGGTGGGCAAAGGTGGTTGCCGGCGCTGGGTCGGTAAGGTCGTCGGCTGGTACGAATACGGCCTGGATAGAGGTAACCGAACCAGTCTTAGTAGACGTAATACGCTCTTGCAAGCCACCCATTTCCTGTTGCAAATTGGGCTGGTAGCCCACTGCCGACGGCAAGCGGCCAAGCAGGGCAGACACTTCTGAGCCGGCCTGAGTAAAGCGGAAGATGTTATCGATGAACAATAACACGTCTTTGCCCTGGTCGCGGAAACTTTCGGCCATGGTCAGGCCGGTGAGGGCCACGCGCAAACGGGCGCCCGGCGGCTCGTTCATCTGGCCAAAGACCAGACCTGTATTCTTCAGCACGTCAGCTTCCTTCATTTCCTCGTACAGGTCGTTACCTTCGCGGGTGCGCTCACCCACGCCGGCGAACACAGAGTATCCGCTGTGGAATTTGGCAATGTTGTTGATGAACTCCTGGATAAGCACGGTCTTGCCCACACCGGCACCGCCGAACAGGCCCACCTTACCACCCTTCAAGACTGGAGCGATAAGGTCGATAACCTTAATACCGGTTTCCAGCACTTCAAC
>JARIHB010000050.1 GCA_029288515.1 Candidatus Saccharimonadota bacterium
ATATTGTCCGTTTTGGTAGAATTACATCTGTTGCGCCGCTTTAGCTCAGTTGGTTAGAGCGTCAGTTTTGTAAACTGAATGTCGTCGGTTCGAATCCGACAAGCGGCTCCAGTGTATCTGTTGATGGATGACAACCGCATCAGCGTATGCTATGATTTTCAGCAATGCAGGGATAGTGAAGCGGTCAAACACGGGTGACTGTAAATCATCTGGCTCAGCCTTCGGGGGTTCGAATCCCTCTCCCTGCACCATACAAAAAAGCTCATCATACGGTGGGCTTTTTTGTTTATACTGGCCGGAATTTAAGGAGGTGACTGCAAGATTTTCTTTAGCTAACTGATATTCTGAACGCTAGAAATCCGCAATTCTTACAGATTGGCTATTCTTATTATAAATAAGGACTAGATCAGAAATTCCAAACTATTAGGGGCAACTTCTGATATACTCATTGCCGATGAAACAAAAAGCAGAAGGCTCAATCATTATTCCAGCAGACCTTGATGTTTGGGAGCATGAACTAAAAACAGCGCAGACCTTTGCTCGTGAAGGATATATCGTCCAATTTCTCATTGCCAAGCAAGCACACCGTACAAAAACGGCCGACATACTTATAGGCAATGAGATGTACGAAATTAAATCGCCCAAAGCAGATAAGCTATCTGCTGTTGAGCGCAACTTGAAAAGAGCAGCACGACAATCGTGCAATATCATTATCGATTCACGTCGTATGAGCAAAATACACGACTCTACTATTCAGAAATTTCTTGCACAAAAATTTAAGCAGCAGAAGACAATTAAAAAGCTCTTATTCGTCAATCGTAAGCACCAGATAATTGACATTAGCAGCTTACTTTGATAGTATATGGGTACTGAAGTCATGCACGGAGCAGTATGTTCCTACCGCAAGACTTCTTTTTTTATCACCCTAGTAATACTATTAATTCTAAAGAATACCAACCATGACTGACGAACCTGACATTAATGAACTTTTAGCGAAGCACTTCGAAGGTGCTACACAATTTATCTCAACACCGGAAACACTTAAGCAGATGGTTAGGGCAGGCTTGAAATTCGACAAGCAGAAACCAATTACTGACGAAGAATATGTTGACCAGTTATTTGCCGGTCGGCAGGCAAAAGCAAAGGAATTCATCAAGCAGCTTCCTACGCCGCCGGACATAGCGTTGCCGCCACTAACAAGTCTTTACGATGAAATCAGGGAGTGTATATTATTTGGTTTAAACGGCGGTGCCATAACCTTGTCAGCCATATTAGTTGAGTTCGCCATAAAGCACGCCATTGTTGACCGCACAAAGGGCGTAGAAGTATACGACAAAGACGAGTGGGACAGAATTGAGGCTAGAGAGCTCGGCAAGGTTATCGACGAGGCGGCTAAACTAAAACTTTTTGACGATGATGAAATAAAGCTACTTAAAACTTTCAAGGATAAGGTTCGTAACCCGTACCTACACTACAACATCAAAAAGATTACTACTGGCGCAGTCATGCCGGAAGTATCGGGCTATAACATAAAGACTAAAAAGATTGAAAAACAGTACAATCTTAAGGCTGAAGATAATCCTTTTCTTTGGCAGCTAGCTAAAAGGCACATAGATGAAGCATCGGTGCTTAATTATTTTCAGTTTGCAGACTCAGTAGTAAAGAAGCTATTTAGTAACAAAACAAAGTAACGGGGCTGCCAGTAATGTCAGTCCTCTTACTTTAAACAAAAATCTAAATCTCTAGGGTGCTGCCCAGGTAGTCGGTTGAGATTTCCAACTCTTGGGCAATAGCACTAATCGCCTCCATTTGGCTTCCAAGTAATTCAGGTATGAGGCACCATACAGCGGCACTCATCGAACGCTAGAAGTAAGGTTATATTTTCAGCCAAATCCACTGTTTCCGCCGGTCGAGAAATACTTCGTTGCTCTCAGGACTGGCCAAAACTTTTTTGACGCGTCATTTGCAGAGCAGTAGCAAGCCCTATTTTATTAGTGTACAATTGCAATAAATGAGGGTCCCTCCAAGCTTTATACGCTTTAGCATAGTTGGAGCTTTAAATACTGCCGTTGACGTGGGTATATTCAGTATCTTGAGTGTTATGGGGTGGAATCTTTTTGTGGCTAACCTTACTTCTACAACCGTAGGGTTGAGCCTGAGTTTCGTGCTTAATCACCATTTTACCTTTAATTCTCAAGGTGACAAGCGGAAGCAGATCATTCCATTTCTTGTTGTTACACTGTGCGGTTTATGGGTCCTGCAGCCCGCTGTTATCTTTATCGTTACCCATGTTATATCTGCAAGAGACTCGGCCGTTCTGCCTATTGCCGCAAAAGTGGTCGCAACGGGCGGTAGCCTTATCTGGAACTACATCTGGTACAGTAAAAAGATATTTAAAAGTTATGCTAGCTAAACTCCACTGGCAAAATTGGCACAAGATAACCGGCTCCGATGCCGCACGCGTCACTGGTTTGGTGCTTGTGTGGCAGTCGGCTTTGACTATACTGGGCTTTATTTTAGAGCGAGTATTCAGGCCGGAGCACGCTGCGACGCTTGTCTCGCACACCATGAGGTGGGATGCCGGGTGGTTTGTGAATGTTATCAATGATACGTATAGGACTCTACCGGGAGAGGAGGCCTTTTATCCGTTTTTTCCTCTGCTGGTGAAAGCTGTGCACCAAGTGAGTTTCGGGCTTTTGTCGATACCGGCAGCTGGGTTAGTAATTAACATTACTGCGAGCTGTTTAGCTGCGTGTGCCCTGTACCAGATTAGCAATAAGCTGCTGCGGTCTCAGAAGATCGCCTGGCTAACCGTGATCATATTCCTAATGTCGCCGACGGCGATATTCTTGCATCAATTTTATAGCGAGGCCGTATTCTGTGCATTGGGGTTTTGGGCGTATCTGTGGGCGCTGCAGCGAAGATGGGCCTATATGAGTATCTGTCTGGCGCTGCTGAGCGCTACGCGCATTACAGCGTTACTAGTTATTGTGCTTTGTGCATTGGAATTTTGGCGGGCGCACGACTGGAGCTTTAAACGTGTCTTTAATAAGCAACTGCTATGGTTTTTGCTTACTCCGCTTGGCTTTATTGCCTACGGGCTATACCTGTATGCACGTCATGGTGACTTTTTAAGGATGTTTCACGCGTACCATATGGTTTCCGATTGGAGCTACCATATATTTAATCCCAACGTCTTGTATACTTTCGCTAAAACGTTGTACCGAACGCTCCTCATACTATGTGGGTTTCGTGAGGTAACGGCCGGTAACTTTATAAACGTAGTATTGCCTACCCTGGCTTTACTTATCCTATTGGCCGCCAGCATCTACTGCTTGGTTAAGATTAAACGATGGGCTGTCCCGCTTGGGTTATCCGGGCTGGCTGCATGTATATTTTTTACGCTTAATAGTAACGTTATATCCGTGCATCGGTATGTTTTACCGGTAGTCACTATCTACATAGCTGTTGGGTATGCGGTAAAGAAGCGGCCGCAGCTTTTTTATCCCTGCCTGGTTATGTGCGGCCTATTTTTCATGGTACAGATGGTGCTTTTTTGTATGTTTACGCAGGACTACTTTATAGGTTAGCTGGTGGGTGGATAGTAAGATATGAAAAAAATGATTACCTATGTTTTCCCGGTCTATAACGAAGGTGAGGGTATAGACGTCTTCTATAAGGCGGTCAATGCGGCCTTACGGACACATAAGCAGTACATCTACGAGCTGTTATTCGTTAACGATGGCAGCAGTGATGAGTCGTTGGAAAAGCTCGTTGCGCTGCAGGAACGTGACAAACGAATCACCGTCATTAATTTTTCACGCAATTTTGGCCATCAGATGGCGGTTACTGCCGGCCTGGACTATGCGCATGGCGACGCGGTAATTATAATGGATAGCGATTTGCAGGATCCGCCGCACGTCAGTTTTGAGCTGATACAAAAATGGGAGGAAGGCTACGAAGTTGTCTACGCACAACGCCGTACCAGGCAAGATTCGGCATTTAAGCGGTTAACAGCCTACTACTTTTACAAACTGCTTGAAAGGCTGGCAGAAATCAAGATACCGCCTAATACCGGCGATTTTCGCTTGCTGGATCGCAAAGTCGTACAATCGCTCAGCACCTTTAAAGAACGCAACCGCATGTTGCGCGGCCTGGCATGCTATGTTGGTTTTAAACAAACGGCCGTATTGTTCGATAGAGATAAACGGTTTGCCGGCACCAGCAACTACACGCTTGCAAAAATGATCAAGCTGGCGGCAGATGGCATTTTTGGGTTTTCGTCCGCACCATTGCGGCTGATATCGCACCTGGGTGTATTTATTTCGGGGATTAGCTTTCTGGGCATCCTGTATGCATTATTCGTACGAATATTTCGTCCCGAAACAGTCGTGCAGGGTTGGACATTTACTATTGTCGTGGTGCTTTTTATTGGGGGCATTCAACTGATAGTAATGGGTGTACTAGGGAGCTACGTGGGACGAATTTATACCGAGATTCAGCAGCGCCCTTTGTACATTGTTTCTTCCGTGTATTCCTCATCAAGAACCAACAACGAACGCAAAAAATAAAAGTGATTTTACTGGAGTGGCTGGATGTTGCAATTTAGCTTGCATATATTCTCGGGGTCGTACTTTGCTTTCACTTCTTTGAGTTTTTCCAGTGTCTTTGGCGGGTAAGCATCCTGCAACCGGTCTTGTTCGTGAGGGCCTAAGAAGCCAACATATGCTGCGTTATCGCCTTGGTAAAGGGCTTTCGAGAAATCATCTACCCACTGTTGCCGCGCTGCCTTCTCCTCGTCTGTTTCATAAAATGCGGCGATATTGGCCATTATCGGGTTTTGGCGATGTGCATACGCTGTCGCATCTTCGGCAACTCGTGCTACTGCGCCTCCTAATACCCGGAACTGGAATGCCTTCATTGGGGCTTCGATTTTATTGAGCCAGCCAACTATTTCTGTAGCTACTGTCTGATCTATGTGATCTAGGTGCATATTGCGGCTTACGGCCGTAGGATGGTAGTTCTCATTCTCCGGCGGGAAGATATCTTTATAACGCATTGGTTTGAGCATATCTGCCAGCGGCGTGGCTAATGCCCTGAACGGGGCAGTGACTTTCTCACCCTCTGCGGGATCACCGGCGTATACCATCAGGGCCATGACCGAAAGTTTACCGTGGTATTCCTTGGGTATGATTGGCATAGGAAAGGCAGGGATGACGTTTACTATCGTCGATAGCTCGTCGGGTGCATTGTGCGCAAGCTGGGCAATGCCAGCGATAACTTCCGGCGTTGCGGGTAAAAAGAGCATGCCGCCGTAGCAGTCCCCCAATTCGTGCAGCTTGTATTTAAACTTGGTCACTACCCCAAAGTTGCCGCCACCGCCTCTGATTGCCCAAAAAAGATCCGGGTGGTTGCTATCATCGACTTGCAGTATTTCTCCGTTGGCTGTGACTATCTCTGCGGCCAGCAGGTTGTCTATAGCCAGCCCGAATTTTCGTGCCAAATAGCCTACGCCTCCGCCCAGCGTAATGCCGCCGATGCCTACCGAGCCGGTGTCGCCAAACCCTAGAACAAAATTGTGTTTATCGAGTTCTTGCGTCAGATCGGCCGCGGTGAGGCCGGTTTCCGCCCAGACAGTCTCAGCCGTATCGTCTACCTCGACGTTTCGCATATCATGCAGGTCAATAACAACCCCGCCGTCTGTCGTGCTGTAACCGGCCACGCTGTGCCCGCCGCTCCTAATTGCGAGGTCGAGTTTCTGCTCTTTGGCGAGCAGAATCGCCTTTCTAACATCCCCGGCGTCTGCTACGCGAATAATAACTGCCGGTTTTTTGTCGATACCGCCGTAAAAAACCTGCCGCGCTTTATCATAATTG
>JARIHB010000034.1 GCA_029288515.1 Candidatus Saccharimonadota bacterium
AGATACGAAAGTAACGCTGCGCGTTATCCGTGACAAGACGCAGGACCTTAGTTTTACGATTACCCGCGCCGACATTAAGATCCCCAGCGTGAAATGGGAAGTTGCGGATAACATCGGATACATGAAGATCAATCAATTCAGTGACGATACGGCCCGGTTGTCGCAGCAGGCTGCCCAGGAATTTAAAGACAAGGGCGTGAAAGGGGTCATTCTCGACCTCCGGGGTAACCCTGGCGGTATGGTAGACGCTGCAACTGCGGTGTCCAGTTTGTGGTTGCCTGAAGGCAAGATGATACTACAGGAGCGCAAAGGTACGCAGGCAGTATCAACCGAGCTGGCGAATGGAAATAATATCCTGAATGGCGTAAAGACCGTCGTGCTGATAGATGGCGGCTCGGCCAGCGCATCCGAAATCACGGCCGGCGCGTTGCATGATAACAAGGTGGCGACTACTATCGGTGAAAAGAGTTTCGGCAAAGGCGTGGTGCAGCAGATTATACCGCTCAGTGGTGATGCGGAGCTGAAAGTAACAATTGCCAGCTGGTATCGTCCCAACGGCCAAAACATCAACAAGAAGGGCATTACCCCCGACCAAGAGGTAAAACTTACTGATGACGACTTTAAAAATAATAAGGACCCTCAAAAGGATGCCGCTATTCAATTCTTAAATAAAAATTAACTAACAGAGGTGAAAAATGCTTGCATTGTTAAGATTACACTTGCCATGAGCGGTACGTTTGCGGTAGTATCTATGGGAGAATAGAGAGGTTAAGAGTGGCCAAGGCTACAAAGTATATTTTTGTTACAGGTGGTGTGCTTTCCGGATTAGGAAAGGGTATCACCGCCGCCTCAATCGCCAATCTCCTCAAAGCCCGCGGCCTCTCGGTGAATCTTCAAAAATGTGATCCTTATCTAAACGTCGACGCCGGCATGCTGAACCCGCGTGAGCATGGCGAGTGTTTCGTGACCAAAGACGGCGCTGAGACTGACCTTGATTTGGGGCATTACGAGCGCTTTTTGGATGAAGAGCTGACGCAATCAAGCTCTGTGATGCAGGGCCGGGTACTGTTACGCGTTATCGAAGATGAGCGACATGGCAAGTACCAGGGCCAGACCGTGCAAATTGTGCCGCACGTAATGAGCGCTGTACAAGACTTTATAAAGGAAGCAAGCCAGGGTTTTGACGTGCACATTGTTGAAATTGGCGGCACTGTGGGCGACCTGGAAAGTCAGAGCTTTGTGGAAGCGATCCGTGAATTTGGCTTGCGGGTAGGGCGCGATAATTGTCTGTATGTACACGTGGTATACCTGCCATACTTAGGGGCTAGTCATGAAACTAAGACTAAGCCGGCGCAGAATGCGGTGCGTGAGCTGCGCGGCATGGGCATCACGCCTGACGTGCTGGTGGCCCGCAGCGAACAGCCGGCCGGCCGACACGCTATTGGCAAACTGAGTATGTTCAGCGGCGTGGAACCGGAAGCGATCGCGCTGTTGCCGAACGCGCCGAGCATTTATCAGGTGCCGTTAACGCTGGAAGACACTGGCATTGCTGACGTCATTTGCCATAAGCTGGGCCTGAAGACTAAAAAAGCCGACCTGAATCCATGGCGTGACATGGTAAAACGGTCGATGAAGACATATGACCACACGGTGCGCGTGGGCATCATTGCCAAGTACATGGATAACGAAGATACATATTTGTGCGTCTTTGAGGCTCTGCGTGCTGCAGGGTGGTGGAACAATACGAATGTTGATATCACCTGGATTGATGCCGAGAAATTAGGCGACAAGACGGAAGCCGAGGTGGCTGCCGCGCTACAGGGAGTGAACGGCATTGTGATTACCGGCGGCTTCGGAACACGGGGCGTGGAAGGTAAAATCAAAGCCGCTCAATATGCTATGGCCCATAAGCTGCCATGCCTGGGTTTGTGCTATGGATTGCAAATGAGCGTAATTGCTGCCGCACGCGCAGCCGGCAAGATGGGCGCCAACACTACCGAGGTTGATGCGGATACCAAGTACCCGGTTATTACCACCATGGCTGACCAGAAGGGCCGTGAGAACACCGGCGGTACTATGCGGCTGGGCGACTATCCGTGCCACCTCACGGCGGGCAGTAAAGCTGCTGAAGTGTACGGTACTACTAAGATTGTGGAACGCCACCGCCACCGGTATGAGTGCAATAACGACTTTCGCGACCAATATGAATCGTGGGGCATACGTGCCTCCGGGCTAAGCCCTGACGGCCGCCTGGTAGAGGTTATTGAAGCAATCGATCACCCATTTTACGTAGCCAGCCAATTCCATCCTGAATTTAAGTCGCGTCCGAACCGCCCCCATCCAATGTTCAAGGGTTTCGTGGCCAGCATGTTGCAAAAGTAAACAGGATACTATACTGTAGCGTTATGGATACCGAAAACTCTGCTGCAGCTGCGACCCCGCAGCCTGCTCCTTCTGGCCCCAAACGCATTTTGTTCGTGGAAGATGATGATGCGCTTGCCGGCGTGTACCTTGTGCGCCTTCAGGCTGAGGGCTTTGACGTCAAGCGTGTTGCTAACGGTGAAGAGGCCCTGGCCGCCGCCGTATCATATACGCCCGACCTTGTGCTTCTGGATGTTATGATGCCCAAGGTAAGCGGTTTTGACGTGCTGGACATCCTGCGCAACACACCGGAAACCGCCAACCTCAAAGTTATCATGCTGACAGCTCTTAGCCAGGAGAGCGACCGTAAGCGTGCTGAAGCGCTCGGGGTAGACGATTACTTAGTGAAATCGCAGGTGGTTATTACCGACGTTATCGACCACATCAAGCGCCACCTTGGCATACAGTAGACGCGTACTACGGTTGACTTCAGGGGGCTTTTGGCCTACTGTTGACGAATGGGAATTGAAGATCCAGGCGACGACAGCGGTGCGGAATATTACGTTCCTCGCCCAGAAAATTTTGGAGTACACGATACTTTTCAGGATGTAGAGTCTGAGACATACAGCGGTACACCAGGAGTCCTGCCTGGCCCTACGATACGCCCAGGTGCGACTGGCGAGGTGATTGGGGGTGAGGTGGTGATCCCTGGGCCTGAAGTTAGATATCACGCTGACGATGGCATGGCGCAACTACAGAGGGATATCTTAGAGTTTATGATGGGTGGTGCTAACTTTGGCCTGGATGTGGTCCATGGGCAGGGTGATTATTACGAACGTCCGCAGGAACCGACTGTTGAAAAGTTGTTCCCAGACGAATGGACTGAGTAGCAGCCCGCTGGTATAAAGGTATGACTGGCATAAGCACTACACCTGTGGTAACGTAGAAATATGCAACCATCACAAATGAGTATGGGGTCATCGTTTCCTATTGCGCAAACCGCGCCGGATGCGCCGTTTCAAGTACGCGATCCGGATTTCCGGCTGAGTAACTTACTGCCGCCGTATCAGCCGGCGCAAGGCGGTGTTCATTATTGGCACTCTAATCCAGACATAGCATTGGTGGGGGGCTGGACGATTGAGTTTGCTGTCAATTCGTCGCAGTGGTCGGCCGGCCAACCAGGGCCTGCCCAGCCGAATCCATCTGACGTTATTAAACCGCAGCAGAATAGTGATGGCACGCTGAGTATTCAGCACTAGGGCGCTCGGCTTGTTGAATTCCTAAAGTAAAAACACCGCTTTTGTGAAGCGGTGTTTTTACTTAAACGAGACGGCGTATTATTCGACTGTTACTTCGGTGCGCCGGACGGTTTTGCCGGTAAAGCGGCGGACTTTGCGAACCTTGTAGGCTACGACGCCATCGCGGTCGGCGTGGATAGTGTAGTTACGGCTGGTGGTGGCGCCTTTGCCGGCGCGCTTGGTCTGGCCAACCTGACGTACGATAACCTGACCGGTACGGACTTTTTGGCCGCCGAACAGCTTAACGCCAAGACGCTGACCGACGCTATCGCGGGTATTTTTGCTGGTACCACCTGCTTTTACGTGTGACATATGCTTTTACTTCCTTATTATTACGAGCAGCTCACGGCCCACGATTTGGTCGGGGCGGGAGTAAACTAACTCTGCTGCCTGGACATGCTCAAAACTTACTTGATTGTACCCTAAATCGCTTAAACGGTCAAGAAGTGAAAGGTGGTATATACGGCCTTGTGGCGACTTCCAGGCCGGTACCGCCAGGCAGCAGCGTGTGCCGGACGGGGTTTGGGAAGCCAGGTTGCGCATGAATTTTTCGATGATGACATTACAGGTGTTGATAATCTCCTGCAGTTTGTCAGGATTCGGCCAACTGCTGAGCGGCCGGCCGAGATATGTTTCACAGGCGACTGCCTGTGGCACCGGAACCCACGTGTGGGTGGTGGCATCGCCAACCTCCAGGTGGGGCATAACGGTAGTGCCGCGGCCAGCCAGCCAGGCGAGATTTTGCTGAGTGTATTCGACCATACGCGGCTCTAGGTCAGTGCCGTAGAGGCCGTAGCCCATAATAGCTGCTTCCTGCAATACGACGCCGGTCCCGCAGAAGGGGTCAAGTACGGTATGAGCGGTGGCCGACTCCAGCGGGCCAGCGGCCAGGTTAACGATTGTTTGGGCCAGCTTAGGCGGCAGCATACCTACGCGGGCATCGCGTTTCGGGCGGCCCTGGTCGCGGGCGGCATAGGCATCAATGTCTTGTACGGCGGTGGTGTGGGCAACATAGGTAGTATTACTGCCGCGGACTAACAACAGCTCGATGCCTAGATCGCCAGTGAGCTGGTTGTGCAATACTGATGCACTGTTTAACTCTGGTTCGCTGTTGGGCACCAGGCGTACTGAGCGCCCCGCCTGCTTGCAGAGTTTCTTCAGTTCTAAGCCGGTACGGAACAGTTGTTTGCTGTCTATAGGCAAGCTAAAGATACTCAGGCCAAGTTTGATCTTGCCCTCGGCAGGCATCTCGTGCAACAGGGAGGGGAAGACTTTGTAGAGGGTGCGCGACACGGCTGGCCATTGTACGGCGTCCATCTCACCGATAATAGCGCCAACGCGAACGCTGCTCCCCAGACGGCCAAAGGGAATCTCGTTAGCAGGTATATCCGACAGGGCAGCGCGATCGCCAAGAGGCTGAATGTGTGCACCGCCTAGTACGCTTTCTAGCTCAGCCAAGCCGATGGCCGGCTGGCGGCCAAGGATAAAAAGACTTTTATACATCATATGCCAGGTATTATACGGTTTTTACCGGAGGACTGCATGACATATACTGAAAATCCCGTATAATTGCCCCTATATGGGTAACCGATCATCTTTTTTTGTTCGCAATTGGAAATTATTGTTGAATATTGTGACTGTGTTGGCCTTGGTGGGGGTGGTATATGCGATTCGGCATCAGATTGTTGACACGTTCCATAATTTGCATCGGGTAAACTTATGGTTTATCGCGTCTATGGTGCCCATTCAGATACTGAATTACCATGCCCAGACCAAAGTATATCAGGGGCTGTTCCAGGTTGTGGGCAACAAGCTGCGCTACTGGCCGGTATACCGTGTTGCGCTGGAACTTAACTTTGTAAACCATGTGTTTCCCAGCGGCGGAGTAAGCGGCATATCATACTTCGGCGTACGCCTGCGGCGCGGCGACATCACTGGCGCCCGGGCAACGTTGGTACAGACCATGAAGCTGGCATTGATGTTTATCTCGTTTGAACTGTTGCTGGTAGCGGGGCTGCTGTTTTTAGCTGCCGAGGGGCGCATCAACAATTTGGTTATTCTGATAGCGAGCTCGGTAACGACGTTTATGTTCTTGGGCACGCTGGCTGCCGTGTATATTGTGCGTTCGGAACGGCGCATTACCAATACCTTTAAGATTCTGACGCTCTTTATAAATACGCTTATTCGCAGTGTCTTTCCGCGCAAACACGAGACTATCAACATGGGGCGGGTTGAGCGGGTAGTGCAGGAGTTCCATGACAATTATAAAGTGCTGGAGCGCAATTATAAGCAGCTACAGGGGCCGTTTTGGTGGGCGTTTGTTATCAATTTGACAGAGGTAGCTGCTATTTACGTGGTGTATCTGGCGTTTGGTGAGTGGGTAAATCTGGGTGCGGTCATACTGGCCTATGCGGTAGCCAACTTCGCCGGCCTGGTTTCGGTGCTGCCAGGCGGTGTAGGTATATACGAAGCACTTATGACTGGCGTGCTGGCGGCATCTGGCGTGTCGGCAGCGCTTAGCTTGCCCGTAACGGTTATGTACCGTGTAATCAATACGATTATTCAGGTGCCGCCGGGTTATTATTTGTATCACCGTACGTTGCATAACATGGATACCGAAGACGACGTACAGCTCGAGCCGCAGCCTAAGCCGCCCGAAACTCATGAACGATGACCTTGTGCTGCCCGTTAGCGACTTTGTAGCGCTGCTAAATCAGACGCTGGAGTTCGCCTATCCGACGGTGACTGTAGTGGGTGAGCTGGCGAACTTTCGGGTCAGCAAGAATAAGTGGGTCTATTTTGATCTTAAGGACAGTCAAGCGGCGGTACGGTTTTTTGGCACGGTGTACCAGCTGCCGGGGCCGCTGGAAGACG
>JARIHB010000052.1 GCA_029288515.1 Candidatus Saccharimonadota bacterium
CAAGAAGTCCGGCAAGAAGTCTCGCTAACCTACGGGACGCCGTCTAAAAGCCCGGCCGCTACGCCGGGCTTTTAAGTATGATCGGTTTCAAGCATTACTTCACCATTTTGGGCTTTCATGCCGGCCTTAGGGAGGCTAAACCAAAACGTGCTGCCTTTGCCTTCCTCGGACTTGTACCATACCTTGCCGCCCGATGACTCCACGATGGCACGTACGAGATATAGCCCCAGGCCATTGCCGTCAGTTTCTACCTTGACGGCATTTTCGGCGCGGAAGAACTTCTGGAAAAGTTTTTTCTGTTGAGTGACAGGTATACCTAAGCCATTGTCGGTAATCTGCGAAATAATGTGGTCGCCGTTGGCGGAAACGAATATCGATATTTCGCCGTTGGACGGCGTATACCGTACAGCATTAGTAAGCAGGTGCAGATAGACCTGACCAATCAGGCGCTGGTCGATAGGGATTTCACCCAGCTTGTCGTGCACGCTCACCACGAGCGTATGGTGCTTTTCTTCGATAAGCGTATGCAGATCGTTTATAACGCTCTGTATGAGATCTTTCAGGTTGGTAGGTTTGGGGTCGATGATAATACGACCCGATTCAAGCCGTGAGATGTTGAGCAGGGAATTGACGAGCTGAATCATACGGTCGGTGGACAGGGAGATATTTTTGGCAAAGTCTGACTGGTCACCATTGAGCGCACCGGCGTCGCCGGATAGCAGCATTTCACTAAACCATTTAATGGCCGACAAAGGCGTGCGCAGCTGGTGTGACGCTAACGAAATAAACTCAGTCTTCATACGGTCGACCTCCCGGGCATGCGTGATGTCGCGGTAGATGCCAATAGCGCCGATAATAGTGTCTTTAAGCCGGACGGGAGTTATCTTAAGCGCCAGCGCAAGGGCAGTGCCATTTGGTAAATGGTAAAAGCTGCGTGCTTCTTCTTCGTTACCTTGAGGTTCACCAGTCTCTAGTGCTTTCAGAAGCATGCGCTCGTCGGGCGGTACAAGTACACCTTTTTCATCATAAAAGTGCAGCACTTCCACGGCCGGCTTGCCAATAAGTTTTGCGGCATCAACGGCAAAGAGCTGCTCGGCGCTGTCGTTCATAAATGTTAATTTCGCGTCTTTGTCGATGGCGATTACGGCATCACCGATGCTGCGCAGCATGGCCTCATCTTTGGCGACAATTTCTTGTATCTTTGTCTGTTCTATTTTTAGATGCTTAGTGGCTTCGTCGGCGTCTAAGCGTGCTTGTTCGGTCTCGCTGACGTCACGAATTACTAATATCATATGCTCGTCACTGCTCATTACATAGTGTGCGGCAACGTCCAGGACTTTACCTTTGAAGTGATATATGCCGTTTAAGAGCGCTGCATCTTCCCCGGACCAGGCGGCGGCCACTTTGGAAATAGTTAATGGCTGGCTGTCTGGTCCGGTGAGGTACATAAATCTCCATACCGGTTGCCCAATCAGCTTATCGTTGGTCTCTTGTACGAGCCGCGCAAAAGCATCGTTGGCGTATCGTATCGAACCGTCGTGGGCAATAACGCAGATACTTTCGGCAATATTGGCGAACACAAGATCCGCCCAAGTATTGGACGGTTGAGGGGTAGTAGCGGGCTGGTTAGGCGTAGAAGCCTTTTTGCGGAAAAACATAAGCGTTACCAGCATCATAACGCAGTTGGGCGCCCGGCTCAATTTTGATACGAAAAAAGCGCATCACTGCGCTTTGATTCTAACCATGGTGCCCCGGGCTGGACTCGAACCAGCGGCCTAAAGCTTAGAAGTCTCTTGCTCTATCCAGCTGAGCTACCGGGGCTTGCATCTGCGATAATTATACCAGAAAACTACTGTTTTAGCGCTTTCTTTAACTGTTCATGCAGCTGCTCATTACTGGTTACTACGAATCGTTTTTGGCTGGCAGGCATCATGGCCGGATCAGGGGTGGACACTTTGCCCCCTGCTTCTTCTACAATGAAGGCGTGTGCCGCCATGTCCCATTCTTTGGTGTTCGGCTCCATACAAGCATCGACGACGCCCTCGGCGACGAACACGTGACCTAAGAAATCGCCAAAACTGCGTTCGCGCCAGGAAGCTCGCATGAGGTCAATAATGCCGGTGACTCCAACTTCCGCGTCGTCCCAGGGCAGCAGGCTGCAGTATGTAAGGTAAGCGTCACTCAGTTTTGCAACATTCGAGACGCGAATTTGCCGGACAGTACTATCCACATCTCGTGTCCATGCGCCATTGCCACGGCTGGCCCACCATCGCCTGCCAAGAGCCGGAGCTGAAATAGCGGCCGCTAAGGTAGTGCCGTCCTGGTGTAGTGATATAAGCGTTCCCCATACCGGATGGCGGCGCATAAAGTTTTTAGTGCCATCTATGGGGTCAACAATCCATTGGCGGCCCGGACGGTGCGTTTGGTCGCCTTCTTCGGTCAGGTAGGCGTCGCCGAATTCCTTGGTGACAATGTCGTGCAGAGCTTTATCTACGGCTAAGTCAGCTTCGGTTACCGGCGTACGATCAGGCTTTGTCTGTACGTTAAGCGTAACGGCGCGGAAATGACGCATGCTGATTTCGTCAGCAACATCGGCAAGATATAAGCACTTATCAAGGTCGGTTACTAAACTTTCAGCCATATAATCCTCCTTGTTTGTGGTGCGGGTGGGGAGAGTCGAACTCCCGTAGCCAGTTTGGAAAACTGGAGTAATAACCGTTATACCACACCCGCGTAACAGAGGTATTATAGCAGAACGCACGATAATTATCACATTGCTGTGCGTCGTTTGTACGGCCTAGTATAAAAGTACTAACTAAGGGAGAGTAGGGTATGCATATGAACATTCGTAGTATTGGCCGCTGGGCCAGGCAGCAAAGTAGACTTACTGCTGCAATTGCCGTGGGGGCAATTATAGGTGGTGTAGGTCCCGCACTCGTGCGGGCGGCTATACCAGACACGGCAACCGGGCAAGTGCACGGCTGTTATACAAATAACGCATCACTGCGTGATGCAAAAGGCACAGTGACTATCATTGACAGTGCGGCCACCTGCCCAAGCGGCACGACAGCCTTTAACTGGAACAAGGACGGCCGAGGATTAGGCGGCGGCTTTATTACTGATCTGACGAACGTTGATTTTACGAACGCCAGCTTGCAAGCGCGCAATTTTAGCAGTCTTGATATGCATGGCAGTGATTTTGCCGGTGC
>JARIHB010000058.1 GCA_029288515.1 Candidatus Saccharimonadota bacterium
GCTTTCAAAACGCCATATCACGCGATGGCCGCTTTGTAGCGTTCACCAATAACCAGAATAATTTTGTAAGTGGCGATACGAATAATAATTATGATGTGTTCGTAAGGAATCTAGTGTCCAGCACAACGACCCGAGCGAGTGTTTCGACCGCTGGTGTCAGCTCAAACCAGAGCAGTGCATACCCGGCTATCAGCGAGACTGGCCGATACGTGGGGTTTGCCACTAAAGCCAGTAACCTTATAGATGGCAGCACGATTACTACTTCCTACTTACAGATGTATCTGCGGGATACACAAAACGGAACCACAACATTATTGTCCGAAGTTTCGCCGGGCACATATGCGAACGGTGATACATATCCGACTGACATAAGCAGTGATGGCCGGTTTATCTTGTTCCGTTCGTATGCAACGAATCTGGGACCGACCGTTATAGGTACCGGTACATACAACAATGTCTTCTTGCTGGATCGGTCTATGAACAGCGTTATATGGGTTAACGCCGCCGCGCCCGGCATATCTACCGGCACTGATACGATTAGTGCTCAAATGAACTGCAATGGCTCGCTTATTACTTTTGATGCTGAAGCGACATATCTCGGACTTTCTAGCACCGGACATCTTGATGTTTTTCTGCTTGATCGGCGCGGTGGTAATACGCTCACCAATATTACTGGTAATTCAAGCTCTCCGGCAGTGAGCGGTAGGATTTCCTGTAACGGTGACTATATTGGCTTTGCATCACGTGGCAATGACTTGGACCCTGCGACGGCGGGCGTGAATATGCTAGGCCGGTACCACGGATATGTCTACGATCGTATTAGTAATCAATACAAGCTTGTTGACCAATCTTCCTCCGGCGCTATAGCAAACCCCGGTATCGTCAATTTGTTCAACGATGCTCTTTATCTAAATATTAGTGATAAGGGTGCCGCGGTTTTTACAAGCGGAGCCAATAATTTGGTATCAGGCGTATCGGGTAGCCACGTATTTGTTAGAGATCCTGCGGCTGGTACGACAGAGTTACTTACGAGGGACAGTGGCGGAACGCAGGGGAATGGTAATAGTATTTTGCCGACGATCAGCTTGGATGGCAAGAAGGCAGCGTACTTATCGTATGCTTCAAATCTGGTTAGCGGTGACACGAACGGGCTCCGCGATATTTTTGTATCTGATACAGGCCTGTAGGGCCAGGATAATGGTGGTGGCAGGGTCAGAGTAATAAATATCTGGCTCTGCTGCTATTATGCGGCTGTAAAGAAGGTTGTGGATAAAATTAGAACAAAATGCTTGCACCAGTTAACACTAGCGTGATACCATCGGTGTAGATAACGACACAAAAAGTTTAAAAATGAATAAAGTACACTTGAGATTACCAGATGGAATGAAGCGCGCGCTCTACGTGACGGCCGCCTTGGTGGTTACTACTGCCAGTATTTTTTCCGGTATGATTCAGAGCGTATACGCTGGCCAGGTCCTGACGCGCAGCATTACTATTAGCAGCTCCGCCCCTGACGCTAATAACGTTGAGTATTTGGTCAAGTTTACTACGGCGACGACCAACAACATAGGCGGTGTCGTAATCGATTTCTGTTCTAACAACCCTATTATTGGCGACACATGTAACGCTCCGACGAACTTTGACGTTAATGAAGGTACCCTTACGATTGGCACCCAGGTAGGTATTACAGGGCTTTCTATAAATGCGGCTACCACCACCAATGAGCTAATCCTAACCAAAGCATCTGCAACGTCTGTGAACAGTGGTGTCGCAGTGACGCTCCCCTTGGGGGACGGTTCAACTACCGGTTTGCATAACCCCAACTCAACCGGTAGCTTCTATGCCCGCATCTATACATATGACACCCAGGCTGCTGCGGCTGCCCACGTCATGAATGCGCCAACTGGTTATATTGACGCTGGCGGTATCGCCTTATCGACAGCAGCGGTTGTCACCATTACCGCTAAAGTCCAGGAAACGCTTGCCTTCTGTGTGTACCCCAGTGCTGGAGTGTGTGGTGACCCGCCGAGCTTTACGATCGGTCACACAAGTGGTACTGCAACGATCATTGACGCAAACACGATAGATACGGCAACTACTAACTTCAGTATAGCCACGAATGCAAACAGCGGTGTGGCGGTTAGATTGAAGGGTGACACTCTAAAGAGCGGCGCTAATGATATTGACGCCGCAGGAAGCGACTTCACGTTTGCTATCGGCACAGAGAAGTTTGGCCTGCGCCTGTCGACACTAGGCACCAGTATTACCGCAACTTCTCCATACGCTCCTGTGGCAGGACATTACTCATTGGTAACAACAGGTGGTGGCACGGATGACGTTACGTCAACCTTTGGCGGACAGATTGCACAGCTGACTGCACCAGTAAGCAGTTCTGTTTCCACAGTCACCTGGGGCGCGGCGGCAAGCAACACCACTCCGGCAGGTACGTATACTGCTAATGAACAGTTCATCGCAACCGGTACTTTCTAGGGCTATGAATGGATGGTTCAGGTAATCGGTAAAGAAAACCGGACAAGGCTCGTCATAATACTTACGATGGTCTCATTCCTGATAGGAATGGGGCCATTTCAATCGCATGTGTATGCTGCCGATCTTGAGCCTCGCTCGCTCACGCTCAGCGATGCACAGGCTGCAGCGCAGACAGATGTGCAGTACCGGCTGCGTTTCAGCACCCTGGGCATATCTACGATAGGCTCGGTACGGGTCCAATTTTGCTCCAACACTTCACTTATTGATGACACATGCGTACCCCCTATCGGCTTTGATCTGACAAATGCAGCTATCATTAGCCAAAGCGGTTCGGGCTTATTTACTATTGCGAGTTCTACGACCCAAAACGAGCTTATTCTAACACGCCCGCCCGCCATTGAGCCGGCGGGGCCGCTGGCCTTTACTCTTCTGGGTGTTAGAAATCCGAGCGCTACGGGATCGTACTATGCTCGCATTCTTACGTATCCCTCAAGTGACGCTTCGGGCCCGTATACCGATGCCGGCGGCCTGGCGTTTACAATCAATCCTGCTGTTGGGGTAGATACTGAAGTTCCCCCGTACATTAAGTTTTGTATCGGCGAGAGCATTGCTAATTTTGACTGCTCGACAGCAACTGAGCCGTTCTCCGATTTGGGTGACCTGACGCCGAATGTTACCAGTGCGGCGCAATCGCAAATGGTAATCGCGACAAATGGGCAGAATGGATACAGTATGTGGGTTGTGGGCGCGACGATGATGTCTGGCGGTAATGTCATAAACGCTATGAGCGGTAGCCCATCGATCAAGGGTACGAGTCAGTTTGGTCTGAATCTGGCAGCCAATAACACTCCGCAAATAGGGCAGAACCCTACAGGGCCGGGTGCCGGGGGCGTGACAGCAAACTACAACCAGCCAAACCAGTTTCGATTTCATACGGGCGATATCTTAGCAACGGCTCCACAGCCCGACGATAACAGGAAATATACCGTTAGCTATATAGTAAATATTCCGTCGAACACTCCTGGCGGTGTTTATTCTACGACCCTAACATATGTATGCTTGGCAAACTTCTAAAGTTTCTGATACCATAAGGACAATATAAGTGAGGGGTATAATGATCCGACGCAGAATCTTGACCGCGGCTGCCGTACTTTTGGTGGCACTCAGTGGTCTGGTCGGTACAGCATGGAAGGGTGATGCGTATGCAGCGCAAACTTCTTCAGTTGGCGGCAATGCTCTTAAAGTATCGCCGGTACGCCAGGATCTCACTATGGACCCTGGTACTAAAAAAACCCTGTCATTTTTCGTGACGAATATTTCCAGTGTACCTGCAGTACTCCATCCTGTGCTTAATGACTTTGTTGCTTCTCCTGATGAAAGCGGTACCCCGAGCGTCATCCTAGATGAGAACCAATATGCACCATCACATAGTTTAAAGCGGTTTATGAATCCTGTCAGCGAT
>JARIHB010000055.1 GCA_029288515.1 Candidatus Saccharimonadota bacterium
GTATAAGAGACAGCCCCCGTACCACCGGCCGGGGGAAGCGAATTTGCAGAAAATCCTGACGACCGTGCGATATTACATGTCGGTGACATTCAGGTGTACAGCCTGGACGAAGGCCTTGGGCAGCTTGAAAACATTGCGGTCTATGTGGAACCCACTGACGTTGATGATCGGATTGGCCAGCAAACCCTCAGCGAACCGCCTGAAGAAACACCTGGCGAAACGTATGGCGACGTAGCACAGCCCCCGTCACAACGGGCCATCAGCCAACCACATGAAGTTGACGTTCCGTCCGACAGCCTGGCAACCGCACGCGCCGATGCCATCACGCCCATTATATTAACCGGACGGGTTGACGAAACGCAGCTTATCGCCTTCCATCGGGGCGATACTGGTGAAGGCGCACTTGTCGCCTTGGGAGAGTCTGGCTTGGTCGATGTAAGCGAAGCACTCATCGAGAGGCTTGAAGGACTGTTGCCCACCGTTTTCCAGGAAGGAGCGCTCGTCCGCATCGCCGGCCAGCAGCGTGAAACCGAGGGGGAGCTAGGCACTAGCAGAGCTTATGGCGAGGAGCTTGCAGACTATCTCACTATGATGTACCCGGCGGAATTCCCCCGCGAAAGCATTCAAATCATGAATGTATTGCCGGGCCAAGATGTGGATCTAGACCTCGCTACCGGTGAGTTTACCCCCCGACCGTCGGATGAATAATAGCCGTTTGCAAGACAGACGGCCTGCATAGCTACGCATCATGGAATTACCACCTCATGAAGAAGACAGTGCATACCACGGAGGAAGTACTGAAGATTACGAACTTTCCGGGCTGCATCTTTCCCGCCTCGCACAAGATAGCGGCAGCGGCCCCGATAGTTTGCCGGGAGCCTATTTTTTGCCCACTAATACCATTGATGATTCCCCTGATGCTCATGCTCCAGAACAAACCGGCAATGCAGACACCGAAGAGCCGTCAGACAATAATGGTCCGGACGTACCGGTAAGGCTCCGGGGAGCGCTGTTTACATATGGGCCAATTGCCGCGGTTAACGATGAAGCGCTTGTAGAACTCAATCGTGGCAATGACATAAAAAAGGCTATACGACAGATCCCCTTGCACGCCATGACACCGCGAGAGCTTCGAGCTTTGCCAACCTATTTTGCCAACGATATAGCTAGACTAAGCATCGATCTCCAGCACCCGCATGCGTATCAGTTCAAAGTATTCCGCGGCACTCCACAGCGAGGACCGCTACAAATGATTGATCCGGTAAGCAAGTACTATGGCCCTAACCGCGAAAAAGTACGCTCGACGGAGTTTGCAAAAATATACGAAGCGGGCATTGCCTACACTTTTGGCAACCATGTGCCTACCCAAGATGAGCGTACCGCGCTGGCCAACACCGCTTTAACGGCCATATACACGCAGGTCGCCAATATCAAAGCCGTCTACAACGCACCGCTTCGTTTGAATTCCTTCTATGTAAACGCCATGGACGGGCCGCAACGTGTTGCCGCCCGGATGGCTGAACACGAACTCGCCCAGGTACCTACCCCTCCGGAAATCGCTGAATGGCTGCGGCAAAGTGTGCCGCGCTGCCTATGGACTCCTCTCACGATGCCCGATGCTGCCGCCGGATTACCCCCGGACTATCAGCCCCGGCTCCAAGAACTCTGGAATAGCCATACACCCCGTGAGACCAGCTATCTGGCAACGCCCGCCGAGTTAGCCGAAGGAAAAGCACCGCTCCATATCGCCCTACAGGCCGCCGACGCCGTGGCCGCCGATGGACACGAAGATATAGGCTATGCTATGAAAACGGCTTTATTCTCTCAGGCACTTGACGTTGAAATTGCACACGCAAAGATCAGTGAGGGTACGTCAGAACTTCCCTATTTGGCGCATATCTTTCAGTCTACTATTACAGGCCGCCTGGGAACTCCGGAGAAAAATGCACA
>JARIHB010000067.1 GCA_029288515.1 Candidatus Saccharimonadota bacterium
GATCAATTACCGCATATGGCTTGTCATGCGGTTGCACGCTCCAGCCGATAAACTCATTGTGGTTAAACTCAGGGAACTGGTTGACCCAGGCAACTTGTTTGGCATTTTCGTTAAAGCTGATCTTCCATTTGTAGGCAGCGGGATACATTTTCGGGCCACTGTAGACCACTATGGACTTGCCCATCAGTTCTTGCGCCAGCTGCTTGGCAGGGTTTTGAGCAGTTGGCACGGTAGGCGCCCAGGCTGGCGTTGACTCATCCAAAAACGCGGCCGCGCCTTCCAGGCCTGATCGGAGTTCGTCGGCGTGCAGTATGCCGGCTTTCTCCAAAATAACGAACAGCGCATTGAGATTATATAACACGGCATACCGCGGCTGGGCGGCCTCAGGTAACTGTATAAACGGCCGCTGATGCTCTTCGGCATACTTCTGCAGCTTGCCGCCACCGGCGATAATAGCTATTTGTGCTCCCTTATCGGCCGCTTGGTCCAGCGCCTGCAACGTTTCTTCTGTGTTCCCAGAATAGCTTGCAGCTATGAATAACGTATGCTCATTCACATAGGCCGGGATGTCGTATTCGCGTACAATCTCAAACGGCACAGACAAAGCCGGCCATGTCTTAATATATTGAGCTGCCAACGCTGAGCCGCCCATGCCGGCATATACAATAGTACGTATTTCGCCAAACTGCACATCTTCTGGCAGAGTAAATACGTGCCGCAACTGGTCGCCTTGCTTTCCGGCGATGCCAAGCGCGTCGGCGGTGTCTTTTTCGTGAATATACTTAAGATCGTCTAACATGTGTCAAACCCCTTGTGCTAAAATATGTTAGTATCATATAGTATAGAGCAATAAGCGAGGGGATACGGTATGTTTGGAGGGGTTAATGATGATAACGCCACAGGGCAGCCTGCGGAACAACATCAGGTTGTGCCAACTGATGGCGCACTGGACGACGGCAGCCAGCACGCTGCAGTGACTGATGACGCGGCCGTAACAGCCTACCCGCCCACTGACGATACGTCGGTTGATGCCGACCCAGCCGCTGCTGAACCAACCGCCACGGCCCAACCTGCAGACACCGCCGCCGCTGATCCTGCCCCGGCCGCCGGAAATGACGACCTGCTGAGCATTAAACAGCAGGCGCTGCAAGACCTCTCACCGCTCGTCTCCCATCTCGACCAAACGCCCGATGAAAAATTCCGTACCACTATGATGCTTATTCAGGCTTCTGATAACCCCGATCTTATAAAGGAAGCGTACGACGCAGCTCAGCAAATCCCCGACGAAAAAGTTCGTGCTCAAGCTCTTCTCGACATTGTCAACGAAATCAACTACTTCACCCAGCACCAGGAACAACAATAATCCTCTGAGCTATGAAGCTCGCGCGCATTAACACCAGCTTGTTTATTGCTATCATTGTGATAAACAGCTACATTATCTGCGCGCCGTTTTTGCCTGCGCTCAGCTTTTGGATAAACGGCCGCTTCGGCCACCGATCGCAAGCCATTCAAGCAATCATAGATAAACCGGCCGCCGCGCCTGCACCAGACAACGTGCCATCCACTAATCGCTTGCTTATACCCAGTATGCAGCTCGACGCACCAATTATTGAGGGGCGAGACGCACGTGCCCTGCGTGACGGCCCGTGGCGGCGGCCCAACACAAGCACGCCAGACAAAGGCGGCAATACCGTTATCGCCGCGCATCGCTTTACATATACACAGCCCCGCGGCAGCTTTTACCACTTAGACGCAGTAAAAGTAGGCGACACTATTGCCATTTTCTGGCACGCCAAAAAATATGTATATATTGTGCGCGAGATAAAAACCGTTCACGCCGCTGATACCACCATCGAAGCCCCCACTACCAGTGCACATCTTACTCTGTATACATGCACGCCATTATGGATGCCCAAGGATCGACTCGTGGTCATAGCCACACCAAAGGAGCAGTCATGACCGAACGCCAGCACTTCATACTTTTACTATGCTTGCTCGTTGCCAGTATCTGCCTGCTTATCCTGCTGAACACTGTGCTGGGCCAGCACGTCATTATTGGCAGCTAATTGACTCTGACGCCGTTTACGGACGATACGCGCAATCAGCGCGATGCATATAATAAGGCAGGCAAGCGTGACAATGCCCAACACCGCAATACCCGTGTTCGCCAACTGGCCCGTAGAACCGCCACTCGACTGCGCTGTACTGCCAGTAGCACAATTATAGTCACAACTGTTATATGTACCTTGGCCGTATGCCTGGGCGAACGTTATAAATGCGTACCGGGTCATGCCCACGATTCTCTCTTTAAGATATATTACGCTTATGATACCATGGAAGGGTTACTAAGCATAATAGTGTAGTGAGGGTAATATGGTTAATCAAATGGCATTTTTGGACCTCGGTGCGCCAGAGTTAATCATCATCTTGGCCATCGTCCTACTGCTGTTTGGTGGCAAAAAGCTACCAGAACTCTCCCGCAGCCTCGGGTCTTCTATGCGAGAAATTCGTAAAGGTTTGAACGGTAGCGGCGATGAAAAGAGCCAAAAAGAAACAGAAAAGCCGCGTTCAGAATCAGCCTGATCCGCGCAACGCGAAACTTCCATTTATAGAGCATTTGTATGAGCTGCGGCGGCGGTTATTTTACGTCGTGCTCTCAATAGGCATTTGGAGCACCGGTGCCTATTTTGTCCAGCAGCATATTGTTAACGCCCTTTTAAAGCCTGCTCATAACCAGCATTTCATATACACCACTGTTGGTGGCGGTATCGATTTCTTGTTCCGCATATGCGTATACACCGGCATCGTGTTCAGCATACCGGTCATCATGTTCCAGGTATTGAAATACCTTGAGCCCCTTATTAAGCGCGATGCAATGCGCTTTATGTTATGGGGGAGTGTCGTATCCGGCGCACTAGCCGTGGCCGGCATGGCGTTCGGTTATTTTGTCGGGTTACCCTCAGCGCTTCACTTCCTGCTTAACCAGTTCTCTACCGGAAAGATCGAAGCGCTTCTAACTATTCAGTCGTACATGTCGTTCGTTACACTGTACATGTTGGGTTCGGCTCTGCTCTTTCAGGGACCATTGTTGCTAGTGCTTATTAACCGCATCAAGCCCTTAAAACCGTCAAAGTTACTTGGTCTGGAACGCTGGGTTATTCTGATTGCGTTTGTACTGGGGGGCATTATGAATCCTTCCCCCCGCTGGCAAGATCAGGTACTACTCGCCGGACCGATGATTATTGCCTACCAAATAGGTGTCATACTCGTCTGGCTGGCAAACCGTCATGGTAAACGGCCGGCACGTATTACAACCATGATCGAACAAGACAATGCTGTCCGCCAGGAACGGCTTGCCAAACTCCGCCAGGCCCGGCCAGTATATTTGCCAGCGTCTACCATACAAGCATCATCCCGGCCAATGCCGGCAGTCTCGCAGCAAACAGTGCCACAGGTGGCAGCGACCCAGAAAAAACCGGCCAACACACCACAACCACATCCCGCGATAGTTCGCACCGGCCGACTTGCAACACGGCCGGCGGTCCGCCCACGACAGTACATTGCCGCCCGTCGCCCGGTTCCTGTTATTGCCGCCCAGACAACTGTCACCGAGTAGCGCCACCTGCTTGACAATCGTAAGCATCGTTCAGTATTCTAAAGGCATACTTCTCAAAATAAAAATAAAAGGCACATCATGAACAAACAACTCAGCAGCTTGTTGCATCAGGAAATGACGCGCAAAGAATTTTTAACAACGCTTGGCTTCGGCCTGGCCACTGTGTGTGGTCTTGGCGGTCTGTTACACTTCCTAACCAACAAGCAGTCCTCCCTGCATCAGGGCTCATTAATGAACGGATACGGCTCAAGCGTATACGGCGGCCGGCAATAAGATATTCGCTGCACCTATCCGGAACAATTTCCTGACCACAAACAAAAAAGGGCCAGCTCACACTCTAGCCCTCTTTTGCGTGTGTTTGTTTTACTCTATTCTAGCACTAGTCTCTCAAAAGCATAAGAAAGTTCACAGAAATCACCTGCTACAAGAAAAGCCCCCAGAGGTGGGGGCTTTTCAGTTATACACAGACTGTGGACAGATTACATCATACCCATGCCGCCCATATCTGGGACAGCAGCTGCTTCCTTCTTTTCAGGAACTTCCACAACTAAGGCGCCCATGGTCATACTGGTACCGGCAATTGAAACGGCGTTCAGCAGGGCTTCTTTGGTAACACGAGCCGGATCAACGACGCCGGCAGCCTTCATGTCGACCAGTTTCTCCGGCTTGTTAACGTTAACGCCGAAGCCCGGTTTACCGGCTTTAACTTGTGGCAGCCATTCGTCCGGGTTGAGGGCGGCGTTAGACAGCAGAATACGGAACGGCTGTTCAAGCGCGCGTTTCAATAGCATTTTGCCAGCTGTAACAGCAGCATCGTCATCGCTTACCGCAGCAATGGCCGTACTCAGGTTAATAAGCGTTACGCCACCGCCCGGCACGATACCCTCGGCCAGGGCAGCCTTCACAGCGGCTACGGCGTCGTCCACCCGGAACTTCTTCTCTTCGATTTCAGTCTCAGTGGCGCCGCCGACTTTAATGACAGCAACCTTGCCGCTCAGCGCGGCGCGGCGCTTCTCCAGCTGCTCGCGGTCGTACTCGCTGGTAGCGGCTTCAATCTGGCCGTTGATCTGCTTGATACGGGCCGTAACATCCGCTGCCGGCCCAGCACCCTCAACGATAGTAGTAGCGTCCTTGCCAACAATAACCTTACGAGCCGAACCGATCATACTGATATCAGCGTTCTCCAGCGTGTGGCCACGCTCTTCGCTGACTACAGTCGCACCGGTGAGGGCAGCGATGTCGTCCAAGATCTCTTTACGACGGTCGCCAAAGGCCGGTGCCTTGATAGCAACAGCGTTAAAGACACCCTTCAAACGGTTCAAAATCAGGGTACCCAGCGCTTCGCCTTCCAAATCTTCGGCGATAATCACCAGATCCTTCTTGCCGGCCTGTGCCAGCTGCTCAAGCACCGGCAGGATTTCTTGGATAGAGCTGATCTTTTTGTCAGTAATAAGAATGGACGGCTTGGTGTATACCGCTTCCATGCGGGCAGTATCAGTAACCATGTACGGGCTGACAAAACCGCGGTCGAAGGTAAAGCCCTCCACTACTTCGCTTTCCATCTTCAAGCCTTGGCCCTCTTCAACGGTGACCACACCTTCGCGGCCGACCTTCTCCATAACTTCAGCGATCAAGTCGCCGATCTCATTGTCGCCAGCCGAGATAGTTGCCACTTCGGCAATGCGGCCCTTCTTGCCTTGAATGTCTTCGCGCAAGCCGCCCAGTTTGGCGAGCACATCAGCGGCAGCGGCCTCGAGACCCTTACGCAGCAGCATCGGGTTGTGGCCGGCGGCAATCAGCTTGTTAGCTTCGTTCAAGATGTGGTATGTCAGGACGGTTACGGTAGTAGTACCGTCACCGGCAACGTCGTTCATCTTATTGGCAGCTTGCTTGATAAGCTCAGCGCCTACCTTGTACCCCAGGGTTTCATCGTCAACATCAGCAATGTCTACACCTTTGGCTACTGTTACGCCATCGTGTGTCACAGTTGGCTTACCATAACTATTGCTAATAACTACATTGCGGCCCTTAGGACCCATAGTAGTCTTTACTGCATTGTACAAAATTTCAGCGCCTGCAAGTACACGCTTGCGGGCGTCATCATCATAAAATACTTTCTTTGCCATAAATTACACCTCCTTACTGCAACGTGGCCAGCACGTCTTCTTCCTTAACAAGCAAGTACTCTTTGCCTTCAACCTTTACCTCTGTCGGGCTGTAACTTTTGTACAAAATACGATCACCAACCTTTAACTGCTTGGCATTCGGTCCTACAGCCACCACCGTAGCCACCTTTGGCTTCTCGGCAGCCTTTTCTGGCAAATACAGGCCGCTGGCCGTTTTAGTTGCAGCAACTTCCGGCTCAGCCACTACGTAATCACCGAGTGGTTTGACATTCACGCTCATAAGGTTCACTCCTCCGTTTAGTTCACTCTCTGTGAGTTAGCACTTAAGCATAACGAGTGCTAACTATCAGCACTCACTATACCCAAGCGCCAACAACGCTGTCAAGGGGGTTACGCAGCGTATGGATAGCCATCCCCGGCTAGCCCTTCAAGGCCACTGAGCTGCGCTTCCACTTCGGTTAATGATAGTACATATGATTCATGAGGCTGGTAACCCATCGTAAACTCTACCTCACCAGAACGGAAGGCAACCGACACAGCCGGCGGATTATCCCCGCAGGCATCACTCACTACCAGCCCGTCCAAGCCCTCCGTCCGGGCTTGAGCAGCCTCTTCCAGCAAAAGGCGCATGACTACAGTGCCGCCAAGCTGTGTGACCAGCCCGTCAAAACTAAGATACGCAAGATTAAAATTATGCTCGCTACTCACTTTCTATACTATACCACTTTTTACCGAGAATGGGGAGTAAAAATATGCTGCCACATCTCCGCTTCAGTCAGCCCCATAA
>JARIHB010000059.1 GCA_029288515.1 Candidatus Saccharimonadota bacterium
CGCGGCCAAAGCCAAAAAGTACTCGACACCTCAAAAGAAGCAACCGAAAGTAACCTCAAAACTACAAAAGAAGTACCCTTCAAGCAAGGCCTGGACCAGGAAAAGGCAAAGAAAATTACCAGCCTGCTGCGCGAACACTTCCCCAAAGCTAAGCCCCAGATCCAAGGCGATATAGTGCGCGTTTCAAGCAATAGCAAAGATGAGCTCCAAAGTGTTATCCAGCTGCTCAAAGCTCAAGACTTCGACTTTCCGCTTAACTTCACCAATTATCGCTAGACTATGGATACAAGCGTAAACACACGCGAATCATTCATCCCCCAAGAGGATGACCTTAGCCTGCGCGTATGGCTGAGCGGCATCATAGTATATGACCCGCCGGATACCCCTCAGCAACACCAACCTTTTGCCAATTGGACAGCCAGCCGTTACAGCTATGATATCGGCATCGGCTGCGCCAGACCCCAGAACTATACGGGTATTGTCCGCCTTATTGGTGATCGGGTGATGGAGGAAGCGATTTCATATCCTCCGGCTGATGCACCACAATCCTAAAGTAGTCGCGAGCACCGATACACAAGCCGTCACAATCCCAGCTCCAGTCTACGTCTGATGCCGGTTTAAAATCACGGGTATCAACAGTGAGCGTACCGTCTTTAACAGTAGTTTTGATAGTATTAACTGCTGCATCGCCCATGTACTGCACTTCTACCTTATACGGACCATCGTACACGCGCTCTACATTAATATGCGCATCGCCCTGCCGCACGTCTACCATAGTAAACGGCTGCAGCAAGCGGGTTTGGGTATGACTATTCGCGCGGTAGCGGTCGCGCATATTCTGGATAGTGTCCGGTAGCGTAGCACCGCACACTACGACGCTTATTAACAACAGCGCGCATAGTGCAGCCACACCCCAGCCTGGCACTGACCATTTGCGGCGCATCATAGCCACACCGGTCGCCAAAATAAAGGCAGCTACCATTGCCAGCACGCCCACACCCCCTATAACGGTCAGCGCTTCAGTAGTCCCTACCGGGAACGCCAATACGCCGTGTATCACATGCCCGTCATGCACCAACGCATACACTCCGGCCATGGCGAGCCCCATAAGTATAAGGAATCCCAGTGTGGCAAAGAGTGCACCGATTACGCTCAGTATCCCTTTAGCTATCGTCTCGGCAACCGGCGCCAAATTTTTGCTGGCGCGCTGCGCGGCGCCACCTACATCAGCCCGGTCAACAATCTCTTTTAAACTCTCAACCGTTACGGCTTTCCCCTGCATTTGCAGCCGCTCACTTGCTGTTCTAGCCTCGGGCATAACGATCCACAATATGAGGTACACCACGGCGCCCCACCCAAATGCTACGGTTGTGATAGCAAAAAATATGCGGAAGAATATCGGATCTATACCAAAGTACGCCCCTAAGCCGGTAGATACGCCGGCTAGCATCGCGTGCCGCGGGTCGCGGAAGAGCCGTTTGACCGGCTCAGCACCATCGTCGGCCGCCTTGGCAGTTTCCTCGTCCGATGTGGCATCTTCATCTTTAAAATCGCTAGGTGAGCCCAATTGCTCTTTTAAGTAACTAACATCTTCAGCCAATATTACCTTGTCGCCCTTGACGCCTCGTTCGGCAAGCAGTTCAGCCA
>JARIHB010000081.1 GCA_029288515.1 Candidatus Saccharimonadota bacterium
CACAGCAACAATCCTGGATCAACTTCCTTGCCCAGCATAAACGTAAAGTGCCAGCCAAAGTACTTAATCTCAAGAAAAACCCGGCTACCGATACGCAATTTGCCCAGGCCAAGGCCACTAGCACATTCGACGGCACTTTTAAAAATGTGCTTCGCAGCCAGCTCGAGGCATATAGTATCCAACTGAAAGATGCATCGGATAATGCCAGTATCGCCGTAGAGAAATCCACTCTGCTTGCCCATTACAACCAAGTGCAATTGCTCTTGCAACAATTGCCGCAGGACTAGGCTTCCGCTACTAAATTGTAGGAATGACGGATAAGATCCTGTATTTCACTCCATGTTAATTGGCCAGTTAAGATAACAGTGTTCCAGTGCTTTTTATTCAGATGATAGCCAGGCATAATGCTTTCGTAGCGCTCACGCAGCGTAGCCGCAAGCAGCGGGTCGCATTTTAAACTCAAACGGATCGGATCGCTGCCCTCCTGGACAAGCGCAAACATCTTTTCGCCAGTCTTATATACAGCCACACCTTCACCAAACGGGTACTCTAACCGAGAGTTCGGCATGCTTAATATATATGCTTCGAGCTCAGCGTGGTCAGGCATACTTCTACTCTAGCACGTCCAATATGGCAGGAATATCGGTCACGGTATGATCAGCATCGCGATGCGGGATGGCACTCGCCTGGCTATGAGTGACGTGTATGGTTTTTGCCAAACCGGACCGTTTGCCAAGGGTCATATCGTCAGACACATGGCTGACGATAGCCGTATTTGAGGCGTCGGCGTCAATGCTGCGCAGCAGGTGCCGTACGCCTTCGACGTCCTTAGGAATCTCTATGTGTGCCGTGCAAATAATGCCGTCAAATTGATCACGGATACCAGCCTCATCAAGGCGCACTAACATACGGTGATCGCCAGTGGTAAGGGCGCCAATTTTAATACCCAGGCGGCGCAAAATATTTAAGAGCGCTACCATATCGCCGTGAGGCGTATCGTCAGCACTAAATACAGTTTTATCCAGATCAAAAATTACTGCTTCCATATAACTTTGTCAAATACGTAATTAAGTTACATTATTATATTATGTTGCTGCCTCGTTGTAAAGCATTTACACTTTACAGCTGTCTTACGCTCCTACTGATATAATGCCTATGTTTAACCGTTGCGCGTAAGGAGTCATTTTGCTTAAACACCGTATTCGTAAGTCAGCTCTCATTATCTCAAACAAAGTGTCAGACCTTGTTAAGTTTTTACTTAAAGACGAGGCGGTTAGCGGCAAGTTCCTTCTCATCGCCGCCATCGCGGCAATCGCTATCACTAATTCTCCCTGGCAGCATTGGTATGAAGCACTTTGGACACGTAACGTGAGCATAGATTTCGGCGGAGTCGGTGTGTCAGAAACGTTCCGTCATTGGATCAACGAGGGGCTGATGGCTATTTTTTTCTTAGTAATCAGCCTGGAGATCAAGCGTGAAATTGTTCGCGGCGAACTGCGCAGTATGCGTATGGCGGCCGCGCCTATTGCGGCAGCGATCGGTGGCGTTCTTGTGCCCATTGGTATATACGCATTCCTTAATGCCGGCCAGGGCGGCGCAGACGGATGGGGTATTCCCATGACTACGGACACTGCTTTCAGCGTAGGGCTGCTTGCCTTGCTGGGCAGACGTATTCCGTTGTCTTTAAAGGTGTTTCTGCTGACCGCCACCGTGGTTGACGACGTTGCCGCCATTGGCGCTATTGCCGTCTTCTATAATGACCATGTACACGTTGTGCCGCTCCTGGCGGCAGGCGGGTTGTTGGCGGTAATCCTGGGCCTGCACTGGGTGAGACTATTGCGATTATCCACGTTCGTCCTCTTAGGTATCGGCTTATGGCTTGCTGTACACGAATCTGGCGTACATGCGAGTATCACGGGGGTTGTACTCGGGCTTGCAGCTCCCATCGTTGCCCGTCGGCGCAAGGGAGCGATTGCCGAACGCTTGGAGCGTACACTTATCCCCGTTTCAACTTTTATAGTTATGCCCCTCTTTGCGCTCGCAAATGCAGGGGTACCGTTTTCATGGAACGTATTTGCGAGCCCTGAAGCAGCTTTTGTGGGCGCAGGCGTAGCAGCAGGTCTAGTCATAGGCAAAATGACAGGTATCTTTGGGGGCGCCTGGCTGATAGTACGCCTTGGCATTGGCGCCAAACCGGACGGCGTACGTTGGGGGCATATCGCAGGAGTTGGCTTGCTGTCGGGAGTCGGCTTTACGCTCTCGATATTTATCGCTGAATTGGCATTCGACAATCAGCAGCTTATTAATGCAGCGAAGGTTGCTATCTTCGGTGCATCATTACTGAGTGCCGTAATTGGTTTAGCCTGGCTGCGTTTCCTGCGCCGTGAAGAACACCCCACCCTGCCGTCGTAAGCTTTACGCTTCGTTATCGCGGAACCACTCTAGATAAAACTGGAGTTCGGCAATTGAAGCCTGGATATCATCAAACGCCCGGTGTACTTCCTTTTTTTGAAATACAACGTCGTACTTGCCTTGCATCAGGATTTTGAACGCACTTACGTCAAGCATGCGATAATGCAGCAAGGCGTCAACTTCCGGCCACCAGCGACGGATAAATAACCGGTCGTTGTGGATAGAATTGCCGGCCAATACTGCTGGCTCATCGCCGAACTGTCCCTTAATAAAACCAACCAGCTCGTGCACCACCTCCTGCTCCGGACGCCCTTCGCGCCGGATGCGATCGGTCAGGCCGCTTACTGCATGCTGTGCCGCTGCCCATTCGTTCATGCTATTCAGGGTAGCTTCGGGGTGTGAAATAATGGCTTCGTAACTGGCAAGTGTTTTGAAATTGAAGTCAGTCACCTCGGCAGCGATCTCTAAAATGACGTCTTTTGACGCATCAAGACCGGTCATCTCCAAATCTACCCACAAAAGCTTGGTGGGTATGGCTTTTTTGTCCAGTATCATAGCGGCATTATATCAGGCTTTTGCCGGCCTCTTCGGCAAGAACTGCAGGGCGGCTGAGTTAATACAAAAACGCATGCCGGTTGGCTGGTCGGGCGCATCGGGGAATACATGACCTAAATGACCGCCGCACTTAGTGCAGGTGACTTCTGTGCGGGTCATGCCGTGCGAATTATCGGGCGTCAATTGCACTGTGCCAGGCAAAGCATCGTAAAAACTCGGCCAGCCACAATGGGCTTCAAATTTGGTATTGGAATCGAATAATACGTTGCCGCAAGCAGCACAGGTATAGCTGCCGGTCTGGTCGTTGTAGAGCAGTTTGCCGGTAAATGGTGCCTCGGTGCCCTTTTCGCGCAACACATGGAACTGCTCGGGGGTTAATTTTTTACGCCAATCGTCGTCATTTAATTGGTCCGTCATGCGGCATCCTTCTTTTTAGCGAGTCTATCGAGCCGGAACAGCCGGTAAATAACATAGACTACCAGAGCAACCATGATGAAGCTGAACAGGTTATATACTATAGCACCCCAGACGATTTCGGCATGACGGCCGTGAAAACTGAAGTGCACCGACTTGTCGCTTAACGATTGCTGACCGGGCAAAAAGAGTGTGGTCAACGGATTAACGAACGACTTCATGATGGAGTCCACTACTGTTTTGGTTTGCGTGCCAAATACTAAACCGATGCCGATGCCGATAACACTCTGCTCACGCAGGAAATTAGTAAAACTGCCGAATTGTTTTGCGATAACTTCGTTATTCAATACGTCTTCCACAATTTCGTTCTTGGCAGCCGTTGATAAGTTACGTAGCTTGGTAGCAACTTCTTTTTTCTCGCGCTGGTGTTCTTTGGCCATTACACGGCCGGCAGCTTTCTTATTGGCGGTTCCTTTTTTGTGTGCCATGCGTTACTCCTCGGCCCGCTTACATTGATTACATACTCTGCGTTTACATCTGCTCTGGCGCGGTGATACCTAAAATCCCCAGGCCATCGCGTAGTACGTCGGCGTAAAGGCTTACCAGCCTCAGCCGTATCGCCTCACGCGGATCGTCAAGCACCTTTGCCTGTTCATAGAAACGATTAAAAGACTGGGCCAGTTCATACAAATAGGTCGCTATATGATGTGGCATCAACTCAGTCACGGCTTTAGCCACTATTTCCGGATATTCACTGATTTTACGCGCCAGGCTACGCTCGGCAGTATCGAACTCAACGCCAAGAGCTGCCTGCCGGTCGCCGGCTTTACGCAAAATGCTGCGGGCTCGCGCATGCGCGTATTGCACATACGGGCCGGAATTGCCTTCAAGGCTTACCGATTCCTCAGGATTGTAAACAATATTACCGCCAATACGCTGTTTAACGAACGCGTACTTAACTGCCCCGGTTACTACATCGTGGTCATCTTTGCCGGTCAATGCACGATTAGCTGCGGATGCCGCCTCTAAAATATCAGTTGCCAGCGTGATGTTGCCCTTGCGGCTGCTCATCTTGCGGCCGCCCGGCAGTTTAATAAGACCGTGGGTCAAATGTATGCTGCGTTCGGTTACCTCCGGGTAAAAATGTGACAAAACAGCCAGTATTACTTTCATATACCTGTCTCTTATACACATCT
>JARIHB010000100.1 GCA_029288515.1 Candidatus Saccharimonadota bacterium
GTTTGTTGATGATTCGCGCGTCAATATTATGGCTGCCGAAAAGCACAGCTGGCACGTGTTGTGGTTTGATGAATACCGTCCCGACGAATCGGTCGGCCGCGTGAAAAACGCCCTTGAACTAGCCTAAGTGTCGGCCCGGCTGGTATAGGCTCGCTTTGCGGGCCGGCCCCTACTTGCTAAAGCGAGCAGCCTCGTCCTTAATGCTTTTCAGCTTCTCTTCTGCACCAGCTAGCTGTTCACGCGTCTCCTTAACCAGTGTTTCAGGCGCATGTTTAATGTACGATTCATTCGACAGTCGCGCTTTTAGGTTGGCGATAACCTTCAGGCAGCCCAGGCGTTTTTGCTCTAATTTTTCACGGTAGGCGGCAGCCGTTTTAGTGTCAACGTCTAGCCATAACTGCAGGGCCTTATCACTTGTCAGGAGTCTGACCCCTGTACTTTTGTCTACAGACGAAACATCGGACAGCTTAGCCAGGTGCTTTATGATGGCCGTCTGTTGTTTGCTCATCGTGCCTTTAAAGTGCAGCGGTATGTTGGCGGTGATACCGAGCGAATTTTTCAGCCCGCGGACCTCCAGAACAATATCCTTCAAGATGTTAAATTCGTGCTCCAGATTGATGCTATCAGCGACGTCGAGCGTTAGCTCCGGCCAGTGTGAGGTCGCCAGGAGAGTGTCGCCTGTTTGTGCAAGCGTTTGCCAGACCGTCTCAGTAACAAAGGGTGCAAAGGGATGAGCCATTTGCAGTATAGACCGGTGTACAAAGGCCAAAAGGTCCAGGTTTGGTTCGACTTTAGAGATTTCCAAATACCAGTCGGCAAAGTCGTCCCACACAAAGTGATACAGACGTTCGTATGCCTCCGAGAAGCGGTAGGCGTCCAGGTGTTTGCCTACCGTGGTGGCGCACGATGCCAGTGATGTGTATATCCAGCGATCAGCTTCGTTGCGCAGCTCCGGCACGCCCTTGATAGTTTTGCCGGAAATTTTATCTTCTACATAGCGGGATATATTCCAGAGTTTGTTGGCAAAGTTGCGCGCGCCTACCACTTTCGACAGCCCAAACGGTTGGTTATTGCCTGCCGACTGGCCGGTAATAATACCCATCCGCATTGCATCCGAGCCGTACTGGTCAACGATATCAAGCGGGTTTACAACATTACCTTTGCTTTTGCTCATTTTCTGGCCATGCTCGTCCAGCACCAAGCCATGCAGATATACCGTTGTAAAAGGCACATCACCTGTAATATAAAGGCCCAACATGATCATACGCGACACCCAGGGATACAAAATGTCGAATCCCGTTTCCATCACGCTTAAGGGGTAGAACTGCTTAAAGTCGTCGCCATCGGGATAATCCAGTGTGGCATACGGCCAGCTGCTACTGCTGAACCAGGTGTCAAACACGTCAGGGTCGCGGCGGTATGTTTTGCCATCTACCTCAATAATCTCTTCGGTCACCCGCTCGTCATATATCCAGTCATCGGAGTCGTCTACATTTTGGAAGGCGGGTATGGGAATGCCCCAGGCAATCTGCCGTGAAATATTCCAATCCCGCAGATTATGCAGATACTCAATAAGCTGCTTCTTCTTTGACTCTGGGTGGAATGCAACCTTCCCTGCCTCCAGCGCTGCGATAGCCTCTTGGGCAAGCGGCTGCATTTCCACAAACCACTGCTCCATAAGCATCGGTTCGATAATAGTGCCGCACTTATAGCAAGAGCCGATGCGCGTCTGGTAGTTCTCGTCCACCTTTACAAGCAGACCTTTCTCTTTGAGGGCCTCTACAACCGCCTTGCGAGCCTCAAGCACGGTCATGCCCTCAAAACGCCCGGCTTCATGGTTAAGTGTGCCGTCATGCTTCAGAATGCGCTTAACAGGCAACGTATGCCGCTGTGCAACTTCCCAGTCATCAAACGAATGAGCCGGTGTAATCTTTACTACGCCCGTACCGAAGGTAGGGTCAACCATTTCGTCAGCTACTACCTGTACAGTAAACGGGCCGTTAACCCCTTCTACCTCAATTACCTTACCCACGTATTTGGTGTAGCGCTTGTCGTCGGGGTGAACAGCGACGGCTGTGTCGCCGAATTTGGTTTCCGGGCGGGTGGTAGCCAGTTCAAACGGGCCGTATTTTAAGTAATAGAGCGGTGTGGTAGCGTCCTTGTACTCCACTTCAATGTCGGCAAACCCTGTACGGTGGAATGTGCAATAGTTTACCAGCCGTTCGCCGCGATATATGCGGCCCTCGTCCCACATCTTTTTAAACGTCGCATATGCCCGCTGTACGATTTTGTCATCAAGGGTAAAGGTGTAGCGGCTCCAATCCACTCCTGCCCCCAGACGTCGCACCTGATTTTCAAAATTAGAACGGTTGAGCGCTACAAAATCCCAGATCTGTGCATATAACTCTTCACGGGTAAAATCAAACCGGCTCTTCCCTTCCTTAGCAAGCTGCCGTTCATAGACTACCTGCGTCTCAAAGCCGGCATGATCGGCGCCGGGCAGTAAGAGGGCATTTTCACCTTTCAGACGATGGTAGCGGACAGCGATATCCTCAAGAGCGAGTGTGAGGGCGTGTCCGATGTGTAGGTTACCGTTTGCATTCGGTGGCGGGACGACGACTGAGTAGTTCTCCCCTGTCATACCAGGTTTGAATGCCTGGGATTTTTCCCAGAGTGCGTACATGTCGGCCTCATATTGAGCGGGCTCGTACACCTTCGGCAGCTTCATAGTCGTGTCCTTCTCGTTTTAGGTAGTAGTTACCATACAGCATATCACCTTATAGCCGTATTGCCTACCTCTGTTATTGGTCTCATGATTTTTAGCTGCACACACTCGTCCAAATTGCAAACTATTTTTGCTGCTGCTTTGCTACATGACAACATACAAAATTAAGGTAAATTTTCATGAGAAAAGGCTCAACGCAAATAAGACTTTTCACGTGGAAAGTCACCTCAAAATGCACCCCAAATTGTCAGATATTTTGTTTGGTTTTTGTACAGTCTAAGCTGTATCTGCACCGTGTGGCATCCCAGAGGGGACAAATAAATTGAACGTGTTTTTGTTTTTGCCATAAGCATAGTATGAATGTCTCATCAACATGTCAACACTATTTTTTAAAAAGCATGACCGAATAACGAGCGGGTTTTATATAAGGGAGCAGACAGGTACGTAGAGTGCAGGGTTATATACAACACTTGACAGAGCAGGGGAGTGAAGGGCAAATAGCCTTGATAAGCATAAACGAAAGTGGTTTTATAATTGACAAATATGCTCCTATATGATTATATGTACCTAAGCACAACCGCGTCACCGCGATGTACGCAACTACGTAAACAGGCACAGCATTATGGCAGAATCAATCTTACTAGAAGAACGTCCCCAGGCCGAGACAATTGATATTAACCAATACCCGCCCTTTGAGCTGAACGCTCCGTCTGCCGCTCTCGCAGGCTATGATACGCAATTTCCGGTTACAACGGCTGATGTATATGCTCAAATTCACAGCTTGCCACTAAATCCGATTGAAAACAGCGTATACGACAGAGCTGCTGGCGGAGCAGTCATAGCTGCTCAGTTAGAGGGGCGCGCCCTAGATCCGGCTGAAATAACCGCTGCCGCCGAAAGGGCGCTCGACAATTTCCGCGCCAATGCTGCCGCCAATCCCACCAGCTTGTCAGCTGTGCTTCCGCAGGAATTTATGATTGACATGGACAATAGATTGCATACCGGCTCTCAATTGTCGACCGACTTCGAATGGACTGACCCTGAAACCGGTGTTACTACCGTTGAGACCCTGGAAGAAGTGGCTGCCAAGAACGAAGCCTATGCCCAGGCCCGTGAGGCTGCCGCCCAGGCACGTGGACATGTCGCTGAGGCATTCTCTCAGGGTGCTGCAGATGCCAGGTTTGCGGCAGCCGTAGGTTCACCGGTTGTAGGTGAGCTGCCTCACTATGTAGACGAGCATAACTATGACTTTAAATATGCCGACGCTGAGGGTAACGAACTGAAATTCACTCAAGACGTGCCTTCGGTAGATGCGCCCACAACAGAAACGCCGGCAGTGCGCCAAGGTCCGCGCCCGCGCCCTGATGGACGCTTCCGTACTGACCGGCCGGATCTTTACCGTGTAATGCCCGATGGGACCCTCGTGCGCGAGGGCGCTGCTAACGACGAAGAGCCGACCGTGCAGCTGCGTACCCCTGACAATCATCGGGCGCCAGAAGATGATAACAATCCTTATAAAGATATAGAGCAGTGGCCTGACTCCGACGAAGAGCCGACGGCCGTAATGCCCACCGCCACTGAAGCTGCTAAAGAAGAAGAGCTGACAGAAGTCATACCTACTCCTGTGGCACAAAAGGAACAGGAGGCTGCTGCCGAATCTGCGAAACAGCCTGACAAGCGCAAGCTGCGCCACCGCATCCGCGATGCCCGCGGTAAGGTTCGCGAATGGCTCCGCGGTGATCTCGTGCAGCTGCCCGCGGCCGAGTATATGCCTGGGTATGGCCCGCGTGTCGCTAATGAAGAAAACGGCCTGGTTGAATCAAACAGCCATGGTGACGTCGTAGACGCCGGTTACGTACAGCTGCCATACGGCGGGGTAGGCAAGGGAAGCAAGCGGCTCGGCACTGGCTACGCCGGTTTGCGCAAAGAGCATAGCGATCTGCCGGTTCAGCCGACCGTTGCCTTAACGCCGGAACAGCGTGACGCTGTGGTGCGCGATGAGATCCGCGATTCAGTATTCAACAATGCGATCCTGCACAGCCAAGTGCTGTATACAGATGTATTACCCCGTGTCCGTCCGCGACAGGGCGAGTCCGTTGAGGCATATAATGCGCGTGTTGAAGCTGAAGTTAAGCGCGCAAAGGATCAAATGTATTTTAACGAAACCATGCGTCGCGGTGTCGCACTGCGCCGCCCGGCCACAACGCTAGGCACCGCCGGCGAAGACCAGTGGCGTACCAATCAGTATATCTACCAGTATCCTGAGGACCCGAACAATACTTATCGAGCTGAATCTTACCCCGAAACATTACCGCGGCCTCAGCAACACCGCCGGCCGATCTTCCGCCGGAACCGCCGCCGGTAAACACACTAGACGTCCGCAATAACAACGGCCTGGCAGCAGCACGCGCCAGGCCGTATACTTATGGCATAAGAGGCAGAGAAGTATGATCAGGCGAATCGTTAAAAAGGTTATCCCGCGTTCAGCATTCCGGGCAGTGGAACCATACGGCCATCTTGGCGAGGCAATGCTCACCCAGGCGCGGTACGGTTTTCCGGCCAAAGGGTTAAAGGTGATTGGCGTGACCGGCACCGACGGCAAAACGACCACCTGCACGCTTATTACAAGTATGCTGCGGGCTAACGGTTTTAAGGTGGCGATGATGACCACTATTTCTATCGACTACGGAGACGGCCGCGGCGCACAACCGAACCCTTCGCGCCTCACTACCTTGGGGGTTGACACGTTGGTGCGTAGTATCCAAAAAGTTAAAGACAGCGGGGCAGAGTGGCTGGTGCTGGAAACGACCAGTCATGCACTGGCACAGCACCGCGTGTGGGCCATTCCGTATACCATTGCTGTTATGACCAACCTTGGCCATGAACACCTGGATTATCACGGCACGTTCGAGAATTACCGTGCTGCTAAAAAAATGTTATTCACCCAAACCAATAAGAACAAAAAGGGGCTGCGGGTGGGCGTGGCCAATGCTGACGATCCAAGCGGTGCGTTATTCGCCGCAGCAGTGGAGCATCCGGTGCTATACGGCACAAAAGGGAAGGGCGATCTCCAGGCAAAAGACATTAAACTGACGCCGCAGGGCAGTACGTATACGGCTGCTATTGGCAACGATACGTATCACATTACGTGTCATTTGCCGGGCAGCTTTAATGTATACAACTCGTTGGCAGCTATTGGGGTAGGGCGAGCGATTGGTTTGACGCCCAGGCAAATAGAGCAGGGAATTGCCAGCCTGCACAGCGTGGAAGGGCGCATGACGCACGTTGATGAGGGACAAAATTTTACCGTTATTGTTGATTACGCCCATACGCCGGAGAGCTTTGAAAAGTTATTCAAAGAGGTGCGTCCGCTGACAAAAAAGCGTTTGATAGCCGTATTTGGCTCCGCCGGCCGGCGCGATGAAGAAAAGCGTGGCCAGCAGGGCGCAATTGCCGGACGTGACTGTGACGTAGTGATCGCCACCGAAGAAGACGACCGTGATATCGACGGGCAGGAGATCCTGGAGCAGATTGCCGCGGGTGCTAAAGGGGCAGGGAAGGTACGCGATAAAAATTTGTTTTTGATTCATGACCGCGAAGCAGCAGTGCAGGCTGCGGTCGATATGGCGCAGAAGGGCGACGTAATACTATTGCTGGGCAAGGGGCATGAGAAGTCGATACTTACGAATGGTCCGCGTGCGGCCGAGTTGCGTCATATTCAACAGGACGACACCGACCCGCAGCGGGTGGTAAAGCGTGATTACGATGAAGTGACGGTTACGCGTGCAGCGCTCCGCAAGCGGCTTGGCAAAAAGAAAGCCTAGCTTGTAGCTATGCCTTTTTGTTGTCGGCCAGATATTGGGTGTACCAGCTGTATTGCTTGCCGAAGAAGATGGCGATGAGCTCGGTGGCCAGGCCGGCGGTCTTGCGGTCGATGTCTTGCAGCGGATTGTATTCCACGACGTCTACGCCCACAACGTTGCAGCGTTTGCCGATGTATTCGGCGATTGCGACAATCTCGCGGTAAGTGAGGCCTTTCTGGTTGGGCATGCCGGCGCCAGGTGCGTATAGGGCGTCGATAGCGTCCAGGTCGAGGCTGACCCATACGTTATCCACCCGTTTGCAGAGGCTGTCGATCATCGGCAGCAGTTTGCCGAGGCCGTAGCTCATAAGATCAAGCATGGTAAAGTTGGGAATCTGCTCGCGGGCCATGAGGTCGATCTCGGCTTGGTCAAGATCGCAGCCGCCGATGTGTAACAGATTTTTTGTCTGCAGTTTGACAGTATCACCATGTACATGGGCCAGCTCCGGCGCGCCAAAGCCCATCAGCGATGCCAGGTGCATGCCATGTATGTTGCCGGTCATGGATGTCTCGTCGGTGTTCATGTCGCCATGGGCGTCAAAGTAAATGACGCCGATATTGCCGGAAAGGGCAGTGGAGGCACCGGATACGGCGCCTAGGCATATGGAGTGGTCGCCGCCCAGCACCAGTGCCTTGTGCTGTTTGGCGATGACCGGTTCGACTTTGGCGGCGATCTCTTCGTTTACGTGTACTATCTCGGGCAGGTGGCGCAGTTTCGGATCGCCGACCGGCACCTCGGTACGCCGTTTACAGGCTATGTCGCCCAGATCGGTCACTGAAAGCCCTGCGGTTTCCAGCTTTTTTGCTAATCCTTGATACCGGAAGGCGCTCGGCCCCATGTCGACCCCGAGATTTTCGGCGCCCAGGTCAAGCGGTGCGCCGAGTATATATAGCGTTGATGATGTATGGGTCATAGTCCTATTGTATGGCTGAGAAGGCGGGATGTCTATTTAATTTACATAAGCACAATACTATGATACAATAGTATTGTTATTTTATAAAAACACAATATGTCAATAGAAGTCCAAGCCTCGGCCGAACTAGCTCCCCAAGAGCAAATCCCTGCTGAAAGGGAGGCGACGCTGCGCACCCTTTTGGGTGCTGACTATGACTATGCCCGCGAGAGCGGCCTTATTGACATGTTCGCCTACTATCCTGAAACCGGCGAAGATGGTCTGGTCCATTTGCTGGCCGGCGATTATGAGCCTGGCACAACCGTGCCGCGCGGATTCCATCATGCACCTTCGGGTGCAGCTCTGTGGCCTTCTATGATAGGCCCGGATGGCCAACAGCGCCCGATTACCCGCAAACTTCCGGAAGAAAATAAACAGCCTGCATTCCCTATGGAACCGTCGCTCAGCAAGGTGGCTATAGGCGGCTTGAAGAAAACAGCGGTCCATACAGATAAGAATACCGGCGAGGTGCGGGTGGCAGATAGTAAAAACAGCATGTTCCCCGACGAGTATGACGCCTTGGCGGTAATGCAAGCTATTAGAATAGCAAGAGAACATGTCATAAATCCCGACACAGCCCAGAAAAATCCCGAAAAGCCGTTTTATTACCTTGAAGGCAAGGCACCACTTATCGACGGGAAGTCGCATATGACCATACGTATGGGTATTGACCGTAAAACCGACAAGATTGTCACCGCTTTCCCTAAGACGAATGGTAAGCCGATTATGGGGC
>JARIHB010000104.1 GCA_029288515.1 Candidatus Saccharimonadota bacterium
CCGAGATCTACACGAGCCTTATCGTCGGCAGCGTCAGATGTGTATAAGAGACAGGACCTGGATATAACTATCACCAAAAACCAGGTGTTCGTATTAGGCGACAACCGCGGAAATTCCCTCGATTCACGTGCCTTCGGCCCGGTTAATGCCAGCGACATCGTCGGCAAGCTAATCGTTCGTCTCCTCCCCCTCGGCGACATGAAACGCTTTTAAGCCGTATACGCAATAGACCTGCCTGCCCCTTTCAAGAGACCGCTCACGCGCGGGACAGCGACTTTTGAGCCTGTAGTCTCAAAAGCTCGCCGTTCCGGCTGCGCTTCCGTTTAGTCTCTTGAAAGGGGCAGGCAGGTCTCTATTATAGATGGCTGAGAATCGTTTCGAGTTCTGCGTCGGTTTTGAAGGTGATCTCCAAACGGCCGCCCTTGGCGGTACGGTGGATATGTACCGGGGCGCCAATGCGTTTGCTCAAACGCTTGGTGGCTGGCGTTTGCGTGTCCATACGCTCTTTTGTAGCTTTTGTGTCCTGAAAACCCTGTTTGATAGACACAACAAATTGTTCCGCCTGTCGCACTGACCATCCGTTTTTAAGTATGCTGCCTAATAACTCATTCTGTTTTTCAGGCGTCTCTTTAAGAGCGAGTATCGCTCGTGCATGACCTTCACTGATCTGCTGTGTGCGCAAGGCATCCTGAGCCGCCGTTGGCAGTTCTAATAATCGAACTACATTACTTATCGTTGAGTTGGCCTTACCCAGACGCTTAGCTATAGCATCGTACGTCATACTAAATTGCTCGTGCAACCGTTCGATTGATACGGCCTGTTCTAGTGGCGACAGGTCAACGCGCTGCACGTTCTCTACGATAGCTATCTCAAGCTGCTCAAGCTCTTTTGTAGTGCGGACAATGGCCGGCACTTTCTGTAAACCGGCAATCTGTGCTGCCCGCCAGCGGCGCTCGCCAGCAACAAGCGCATAGATACCCTGACCATGTGGCGTGACCACCAACGGCTGAAGGATACCGTGCTGTTTGATGGAAATAGCCAAACCGTCAAGGGCGTCTTCGTCAAAATGCTGACGCGGTTGCTGCGGGTTAGGTACTATGGCGCTCACCGCCAGCTTTTGCACACGATCACTGTCGTCAAATAACACCGCCGTATCAACACTCTTGGGAATAAGTGCGTCGAATCCCCGCCCCAAGCCAGACTTTTTAACCGTTGACACGTTTTGCTACCTCCTTAGCGAATTGTTTATAGGCACGAGCACCCTTACTCCATCGGTCATGTTCAAATATCGTCTTACCAAAACTGGGTGCCTCAGCCAGGCGTACATTCCGCGGGATAACAGTATTGAATACCTTGTCACCAAAGTGATTGTGGAGTTCATCGCTCACTTGCTCGGACAGACTGGTGCGCTTGTCGAACATAGTCAAGACTACTCCCAACAGATCCAGCCCCGGGTTGAGCGCTTCCTTCACCCGCTGCACGGTCGCTAACAGCTGCCCGAGGCCCTCTAAGGCGTAGTATTCCGATTGGACCGGGATAAGTATGCAACTAGCGGCCGTAAGGGCATTAATGGTCAACAGACCAAGCGCCGGCGGACAGTCAACAATAATATAGTCGTAGGCAGCATGTTGCAGCGCCTTACGCAGCGCAAATTCACGCTGCAGCACCGATACTAATTCCATCTCTGCGGCTGCCAGATTGGCGTTTGCTGGCAAAACATACAAGCCTTCACGGCCCGTCGGTTGCACAGCCTGATCAAGAGTAGCATGGCCAAACAGCACCTCGTAGCTCGTTGCGTCGAGATTCTCTTTTTCTAATCCTAACCCGCTCGAAGCATTACCTTGAGGGTCTAAGTCTACTAGTAGGACCGATGTCTTGGCAGAGGCGAGCTGAGCAGCAAGATTAGTGGCGGTAGTTGTTTTGCCGACGCCGCCCTTCTGATTGATAACCGCAATGATTGTTTGTTTCATCATTCCCTCTTCGGCCACAGTATACCACTCTGTCGACCGCTAATGCCACACCAAAAGCATAAGAGAGAACTAGCCGTATAGTACCAGTTCCCTCTATGCTACAATGGTGGCAATGGAGGAGACCGGAACGCCCGCATTACAGCGCCGGCGATTACTCGTAATCGTCATAGCTGTCGTTTGTATCCTTATACTGAGCGGCGGAGCGTTTGCTGTATATCAGACTGTGCATTCCCGGCTACGCATCCCAGAGAGTGCTACTCAAGGCGTCACTTTCCCGTTATATATCCCTAAAAAGCTTCCCATAGGCTACGTCATAGACGAAAAATCATTCAAATATGTGCCCAGCGAAAACGTATTCCTATTCCAGGCGCAAGATACTGCCGGTGACACGCTGGTGTTTTCGGAACAGCGCAAACCATCGGGCGTTAGCTTCGATGATTTTGCCGATAAGCAGCTCGTTGAACCGAAAAAGTTAGCTAACCTACCTTTCACCACCATCGTCGGCAAGACGCTCGACAAGCAGACGACGCTCGCGAGTATCGTCACCCCCACGACATGGGTAATTATTACGACCCAGGCAGAGCTAAGCAATCAACAGCTGCATGATGTTGCCGCCGGCATGGTCCGGTACTAACGACGTGCGCTGAAGTCGTTCCAGTAGTCCATGTAGTCAATCTTATAGGTTCGGGCGTTAGTACCGGCGAACTTATCAATCTTGAATAGAATGCGAGTGGCATTGGCGGTCGTGTTCGGAATATTCGTTGTATTGCTACCGATAAGTGTGTAGCTGGCGTCTCCGGAACTTTTTACATAGAAGTTAATATTGCCGGAGGTAGTGGCGATCCATTTCAAGTTTGTCCAGCCGGTTGCTACGGCCTTAGTAGAACTGTTCTTGGTCCGCGTGCTAGCCGCAGCGGTTGCATACCGCCAGTTAGCGCTCGTATTGCTGTCATATTCAAAGTAGACGCCGTTTGCACAGTCGGTGTTATGTAGTTCATCGGCATCACATAGCCCGATACGGGCAATGTAGCGGTCCGTACCGTTAGACAACGTCGGTATATTTATAGCGGTTTCGAACGTTTCGCCGCCACCGATAAGGAACGGCTTACTGTCATCGTCGCCAAGGAACGTCATAACGGTATTATTACTGCCAGTACCCGTCGTAAGCTGCACCTGGCCAGGACGCTGATAGGAATCCGGTGCCACTGCCGCTGCAGCGGAGTCGCTGCCGGAACCGTCACAGTTCCAGCTATGAGTTGTACCGATACCGACACTGCTTATCCCGCAGGTCCACCCTTGGCCATCAGTCGAGCCCGGCGCCTCACCAATAAACTCTTCCTGAATGTTGTAGCCGTTCGCTAAACGTGTCGGGTCGTTACAGTGCTGCCAGAAGCCATCGATGTAACAGCGCATCACACCCATCGCCGAGTTATAGTACATGGCGCCGTTTACTCCGGTAGGATCACCGGTGTTTGTTTTGTTGCCCAGTACCAGCAATGTGCCCGTAGTATTACCCGCGGACGGGCCGATTCGTACTATTTGCGATGAGCTGTCGACGTTCAGCATATCAACGTTGCTGGAATCCTGCACGATGAATGCCGTTGCCGAATTGCTTCCATTTGCCCGGATAATAACTGAACCGGTTGTGCCGGAACCGCCGGTGGCTCCCGCTTGCAGGATCAGGTTACCACCGTTGTTGGCGCCTGTACCGCTCTGGCCGGCGACGATAGTCAGGTCGTTGCCGGCACCCGATGAAGCCTGGGCAGCAGAAATCGTGTGCGCTTGCCCCTGCGCAAACAGTAAGTCCCCGGCCACACTCAAATCACCGCTCGTGTTGCTGGCTGGCGCACTGCCGCTTGCCGACAAACCGGTGTCGTCCAGGCTCATTGTTGCGGCACTGGCATTCACCGTGCCGATCAGGCCGGTAGTATTCGGCGTGCCGCTGCTGGCCGTACGGTACACCCGGTAGCTTATAGCGCCGCCGACCCGGTTCCATGATATACGGTTGAAGTTACTGCTGTTCAGCGTGGCATTACCGGCCAATACCGTTGTTATATTGCTTAAAGCCTCGCCAGACCCGTCATAGGCGGCAACGGCATAGGTATAGCTCGTGCTGCCGCTGACGCCCTGCGGGAATACGCTCGGCGCTGAGGGGGCAGACAGCTTCGAGATCATCTGTGACCCCTGAAGCGTCAGCGTGCTGGTTGCCGATGTTTTACCGATACTCAAACCACCGAGACCAGTGAATGCCATGCTGTTGTCATTGGTGATCTGATTGCTGTAGATGGTAGTGGTGCTGGAGTCAGAGATGTTATTCGTCGATGCACCGGTTGAC
>JARIHB010000120.1 GCA_029288515.1 Candidatus Saccharimonadota bacterium
CAGGAAGGGGGCAAAATGAATCGCAAGAAGATTAAGGCCATAGTCGACAATATCTTAGGCGAAGATGACCTACATACTCTCCCAATTGACGTTGATAAAATTGCCAAACTCGCAAACGCCGAAGTCCGAATTGACGAATTAAAAGAGGGTCTGTCTGGGTTTGCATTTCAGAATGACAACACGAGATTCATAGGCATCAGTTCAGGGGATGGACGTTTAAGAAGAAGGTTTACTCTGGCTCACGAACTTGGCCACATTTTTCTCCATAAGAGTGATTCAGTTCGCTACGATGTAGGCCTTATGATGCTACGGAATGATCATTCAAGTGATGGAACAGACATCAAAGAAATTGAAGCTAACCGTTTTGCGGCAGAGTTATTGATGCCTGAGGATGAGGTGCGTAAAGATATGAGAGAAGCTAAGGATATTGATTTCTTGAGCGAGTCAAAGGCTACCCAGCTCTATATCAAAGCTCTTGCAAAGAAATATGACGTTAGCCCAAAGGCTATGGGTGTCCGGTTGGCTACACTGTATTTTAACTAACTCCTTTACTTATTGCTGCACGGCTTCGCGCTATTAGCGTATCCGTTATGCTGGCACCCTGACCGTTTAAGCCGCAATATGTTAGAGGGCGGTGTCATTATGAATATGATCGATGAGGGGGTTATTAAGGATATCCGTTTTCGTAGCCATCAATTCAGTAACGATGCTAACGGGAAAATGCTCCTCGGCATTCTATTCGTATTCTCCAAGCAGTACTCTGATGACCTATCCGATAAAGTGAACCGGGGTGTACAGGGCAATTTGAGCGAAGGCAAGTCTGCGGGCACGCCAAAGTGGGGCTACAACCGTGACGAAGTAACAGGCCATTACGAGCCTGATGATAACTTCAACGCGCTAAAAGAGGCGTGGCGTATGCGTGCCTCTGGGGAGAGCCTCGATAGCATCACGGAGTACCTAACTAAGCAAAACGTACACCGCTTCACTAAGGTACTGGGAAAACGGCGCGTTCTGCGCATTTCCAAAAGCACCCTCAGTAATATATTTCATGACCCCTTCTACTACGGTGTCCTTGTGCAATCAGGCCAGAGCGTCGACCTCTTCCAGCTGCTGCCTAACTTCGTACCTGTTACTGACCGCACGACTTACGATCTTGTACAGGCGATTGGCTATGGCCGTACGAAAGGGGCTGTCACCCAGAAGCGTACGGTCTTCTACCCGCTCAGGGGTTTCGTTTACTGCGCCGTATGCAATAGCCCGAGCTATATGAAGGTCGGCAAGAACCGCACCGGCAGCGGCCAACACGTCCTATCCTATCGTTGTGACAATAAAGACTGTACACGCTCACCTAAGTCGTTCAGAGCCAAGCATATCTTCAATTCTATATACGAACGCCTCGAAAAGTTCGAGCTGGGAGACGAAGCCTACGAGCGTTACAGCACCGAACTCGACGGTTACACTGACGAAAAGGTACAGGCAATCCGCGAGGACATTCACAGTAAACGTGGTGCACTATCTCATATAACCAAAGAGCTTAATGAGCGGTCACTAGCTATCGGACGTTTGACGGATACGCCGGCCTACAAGCCAAATATGGATGAGCTGGAGCGCCTGACCACCCAGCGCACAGAGCTTGAATCTGCTATTAAATCCCTCGAAGAAAAGATTGCCGACCCGCACAAAATCAAGCTCAACAAAGACGAGTTTTTGAACTTGGTGAAATCAGCTGCTGACAAGATGCGGGCTGGCTCGGCAATGGAAAAAGACGTACTTTGCCGCATTTTGTTTTTGAACCTAGCCGTAGATAACGAAAAAGTGGCCCCTTACCACTGGCGCGAACCGTTCGCGACATTGATAAGGGCCACTGAAATCGTTGATGGTGGGGGCGGTTGGAGTTGAACCAACCACCAAGCGGTTATGAGCCGCCTGCTCTAACCGATGAGCTACGCCCCCAGGGTGTTGGTGCTGTTTTTGCAAATACATTAAGATGTTGCAAGGTCGGCACACACGGTTATGTCAGAC
>JARIHB010000123.1 GCA_029288515.1 Candidatus Saccharimonadota bacterium
AGATGTGTATAAGAGACAGAGCCATATGCGGTAATTGATCTGCGCAGCGATCTTGAACATCCGGGGGTACAGCGGCGGTTTGATGTTACTGCCCGCTTGCTATCGGGTATGCGCCCTGAACCGATTGTTGTCCAGGCTAAAGGTGACTCCGCACTTGAACATCTGTTGTGGCTGGTAGCATTCGGCGATTTTGTGTCGCTGTACCTTGCACTCTTAAATGGTCTGAACCCGGCGCCCGTCGACCTGGTAGAAAAATTTAAAAAAGTATTGGCTTCAGAATCATGAGCGATGCACAGCCGCCAACGTTTGACCCCTCAAGTTTTAGTACGGCCTCGTACATAAAGCGCGTTGAAAAGCCGTGGGGATATGAGTTGCACTGGGTGCCCGAAAATGTTCCCTACATGGGCAAGGTGCTGCACATCAATAAGGGCGCCCGCTTAAGCATGCAGGTCCATGACCAAAAGCAGGAAAGCTGGTTTATTATCAGCGGTCGGGCGCTGGTCATATGGGAGGATAGCCAGGGCCAATTGGTAGAAACCGAACTACGGCCCGGTGTAGGATATAGTACACACATCGGGCAGCGACATCGGCTGAAAGGTATCACCGATTGCGATATAGTAGAAGTGTCTACACCGGAATTGGGTACCACGTGGCGCCTGGAAGATGATTATGCCCGCCCGCACGAAACGCCGGAGCAACGCAAAAAAGAGCGTGGCGAGGCGTAACGGTCTGCGGGTAAAAGGTAACTTCTTCAGCGTGAGCACAGTTTAATTTGTACAATAGATAGTATGCGATTACTTATTGTGGAAGACGAAGCAAAGATTGCTGCCAGCCTTGAAAGAGGTCTGACGGCTGAAGGGTATGTGGTAGATAGTGCTCATGATGGTGATAGTGCCGAGGCTTTAGTGGGCGCCAATAATTACGACCTTATACTGCTCGACTGGATGATTCCTGGCCGACACGACGGTCCGGCGTTGGTGCAAGTATGGCGTGAACGCGGTGTACAAACTCCTATTCTGATGCTAACGGCGCGGACGACAATCGGTGACCGTGTGCAAGGGCTGGATGCCGGCGCTGACGACTATCTGCCAAAGCCGTTCTCGTTCGATGAATTACTCGCCCGGGCGCGCGCTTTACTGCGTCGGCCAAAGGCCAGCAGTGGTAACCTTTTCCGTTCCGGGCCGTTAACGCTTGATGTGGTTGCCAAGGAGGCTACGGTGTCGGGCGCGGCGGTACATCTCACTGCCAAGGAGTTTCAGCTACTGGAATACCTTCTGCGTCATAAAAACGAAGTTATCAGCAAGGATCAGCTGCTTGATCATGTATGGGCAGACGACGCCCGCGTGCAGCATAATACCGTCGAGACATTCGTAGCCAATGTGCGTAAAAAGATTGGCGACGATGTAATCGTGACTGTCCGTGGCCACGGATATAAAGTAGGGTAGCAGCCCGTGAGGAATATGTTTGCCTCAGCCAGGATAAAGCTGACGCTATTTTATCTGGCAATACTGGTAGCGTTTTGCTTTGTGCTGACCCTCAGTATCAGAGTATTGGCGGAGCGTGAGTATATGCACTCCAATATGGTCCAGCGCGGCGAGGTGCGCAATATTATCCTGCGCTTGCCGGGATCTAATCATTGGCCGAACAATTTTGTTGATGTGCAGGATGCGCAGGCAGCAGAAGTACGTGAGCAGCTTAACCAGGACATGATATTCATAAATGTTGTGGCGCTGATAGTTGGCGGGGTGCTGAGCTACTGGTTTGCCGGCCGCACATTGAAGCCGATTGAGGAGGCGCATATCGCCCAAGCACGTTTTGCATCCGATGCCAGTCATGAGCTGCGTACGCCGCTCACCAATCTGCGCTTAGAGAATGAAGTTTTTCTGCGCCAAAGGCATTTCACCGAAGACGATGCCAAAGAGCTTATTAAAAGCAATCTCGAGGAAGTGCAGCGGCTTGAGGGCTTGTCGTCGAATTTATTGGCGCTCACCCAGTATGGCCATACGCCGTTGCAGCTAACCGGCGTGGCAGCTAAACCGTTAGTCGCAGCGGCTACCAAGATAGCTCAACCATCGGCCGACGCCAAGCGCGTGACGTTGGTACAGCAGGTGACTGCAGCAACTGTGTATGGCCATCGCGACAGTTTAGTCCAGTTGCTGAGTATACTTATCGATAATGCTATCAAATATGGGCCGGAGGGCGGCGAGGTAACTGTTGGTGGACGGCCCGACGAAGGCTATTATTTGTTTTGGGTGCAGGATAACGGCCCAGGGGTTGATGAAAAAGACCAGCCGTTTATTTTTGATCGCCTATACCGAGGCGACAAGGCTCGGTCCAGTGCCACCGGCGGCTATGGCCTTGGGTTATCGCTCGCCAAGGCCATAGCGACTGCTAATGGCGCGGAGCTGCGTATGCGTAATACCAAGGGTACCGGAGCATGTTTTATGCTGCGAATCCCCTTCAATAAATAGGTTGCCAGTACAGTTTAGTATAATAGGGTATATATGAAGTGGTACGTGACGACCAGGCAGCGCTTGGGGCTGGCACTTGCAGCTGCAACAGCAGTGAGTGTCCTGTTGTTTTTTGTGGGTGCGCTGCGTAATCGCAGTATGGATTTTGACTACCTTATATGGAATCTGTTCCTCGCCTGGGTACCGCTTGGCCTGGTGTTGTGGCTACGGAAAGTACTTCGCACTAACCTGTGGTCCAGCTGGCCGGCATTATGTATTACCGCGGCATTTGTCGGTTTTCTGCCAAATACGTTTTATATGATAACGGACGTTATTCATCTGCAGGAAGTTCGGCGCGTGGATATGATATTCGACGTAATTATGTTCAGCTCGTTCATCATTCAGGCTTTTATACTGGGGCTAATCAGTACCTATCTATTTCATCTGGAACTGCGCAAGCGTTTCTCGGTAGTGAAGAGTTGGACGTGGCTGGGCGTGTTTATACTAGCCGCGAGCTTTGCAATATATATTGGCCGCGACTTACGCTGGAATACGTGGGACATTCTGCTTAACCCGGCTAGTATTTTATTTGAAGTCTCCGACCGGCTGATGGCGCCTGCAGACCACCCTGAACTCTTTTCGACCACCCTTGGTTTCTTTGTGCTTATTATGTCTGTGTACGTGGTGTTTTGGTATGGTGTGTATGCCGCCCGGCAGCCTCAGAACTCCAAGTAACACCATATTTCTGCTATAATACAGGACGATATGCAAGAGATACAAACCGCGCTTCAAAATGCCGCGCGTAACTTATTCGGGCAAGACGCCGCCGTTGAACTGACGCGCACCGACGAACAGTTTGGTGACTACACTACCAACATTGCCATGCAACTGGCAGGCCGCATAGGGAAGTCGCCCCGAGAAATTGCAGAGGCGCTGGCGTCTACGCTCCGTGACGCCCAGGCCAAGCATATACAGGAGGTGGCCGTTGCTGGGCCGGGCTTTATCAATATAACGCTCAGCGATGCCTTGCTTGCCAGTCAGGCCGACACCGCACCAGTTACTAAGCCGCAGGTTTTCGCCAACCAAACCATCGTAACTGAATATTCAGACCCGAACCCTTTTAAAGTGCTGCATGCCGGCCATCTGTATACGACAATTATCGGCGACGTTATATCCCGTCTCTATGAGGCGGCCGGCGCCACTGTACACCGGCTTAATTATGGCGGCGACGTTGGTTTGCACGTCGGTAAGGCGATGTGGGGAATTATTAAGTACCTTGGCGGCGAGTACCCCGACAAGCTGGCAGAAGTGCCGGCCGACGGTCGTCCGGCGTGGATTGCGGCTCGGTATGTCGAGGGCAATACCGCGTACGAAGAGGATAAGCAGGCAAAAAATGAAATCATAGCCGCTAACCAGCGGGTGTACGCCATACACCAGACCAATGATCACGATAGTCCGTTCGCCCGTATATATTGGACCTGCCGTGAGTGGAGCTATCAGGGCTTTGATGCTTTATACGAGCAGTTGCGTATTGTGCCTTTTGAGCGGTATGTGCCTGAAAGCGAAGTTACGCCGAAGGCACTCGAGATGGTCCAACGTGGCATTGACGAAGGTGTGCTGGCTGAATCTGACGGCGCGATTGTCTTCAAGGGTGACGATCGTGGGCTTCACACCAGGGTCTTTCGTACTTCCGCCGGCCTGCCGACGTACGAGGCTAAGGATTTGGGGCTTGCCGCTGCCAAATGGCAGCAATATCACTTTGATAAGAGCGTGATCATTACTGCTAACGACATCGTAGAGTATATGAAAGTAATAC
>JARIHB010000125.1 GCA_029288515.1 Candidatus Saccharimonadota bacterium
GCTTTAGATACTCATACTCCCCGTGTGCCATCAATAAGCATTATAGGTAACTAACCGCGCGCTGTCATTGTCAAATATACTGCGCAAGAAGAGCAGAGCGGTCTGTCCGCCACACCACTCATGATAAAATGTCGCCAGCTATGGAAAAAAAGGCGGTTCACAGGATATTGGCAGCGTATGGTATACAAGGCGCACAGCTTATGGCCGTACAAAAAGGCTATCGTAATGAGTCTCACCCGTTCAGGCTGCCGGATGGCGGACGCTTAAATTTTATCGTATATAAAAATGAACCGGACATCCAACAAACTATCGCAAATGCTAATCGCGTAGCTGACTATGCCGCGGCTCGTGGCCTGCCAGCCCGCACTACCTACGATCCGCGCATACTCCGAATAGCGAGCGGTCAGCGAACGCGGTTCGGTTCGTTATACGCCTATCTGCCAGGCGACACCATACCCTGGGAGGCATATACAAAGGAGCATATTAAACTGCTGGGCAAAGCCATGAGTGACCTGCACGCTGTGCTGGCCGCGCTGCCAGGCGACAGCTTGCCACATGTTGACGATGTTTATACGAATATCCTGGACTGCATGGGGAGGTACTTTGAAGATGCCCAGGTACAGGCCGCTATCCGCCGCAAGCTTGGCGTACTGGTGCCAGCTCGATCGCTTCAGAAGTGCCGCGCCGTCCTTCACATGAGCCGCCAGCTTGCTGGCCAGCAAGTACTGCACATGGATTTTGTCCGTGGGAACATATTGTTCGCGAGCCAGAACGAACGCCTACAGGTAAGTGGTATTCTCGACTTCGAAAAAACAGCGTACGGGCATCCGCTGTTCGATATTGCCCGCACCCTGGCTTTTCTGCTTGTAGACTGTAAGTACAAAGAGGCTGGCCAAGTGCGCAAATACTTCCTGTACTCCGGATATACAAAACGCGGGGCGTCGGCATTTCAATCTATTACATTTTCTAATGGATTGAAAAAAGATATATCAATTATTGAACTATTACTTAATCTGTTCTTACTGCACGATTTCTACAAATTTTTGCGGCACAATCCGTATGAATCTCTGCATCTGAATGAGCATTTTGTACGTACCCGGCGCTTGCTTATCCGGCGCGGCGTGTTACACAAACTGAGTGCATAGTGCGCACACTGGCCGGCGTTATGCGCCGAACACCGCAGCACGGATCCGCTCTACGATAGCTTTCGCTTTCTCGTATTCAGGAATACCGGCAGGTTGGCCGTCAATGCCAGCCATCTCCGATCTGGTAGCCGCCGGATACATGCGCACAGCAGCATCGCCGTCGCCTTCAGTAGTAAGTTCCCAGCGTTCAAGGGGTGCAAGCCCGTCACCTCCTGTAGATGCATGCCGTTCAAAGCTAATAAGGTTCACGCGGTCAGCTCTGGTTAAGGCCCCCCACTCGTCGCCACGCACTGCCGTCTGTAGTGGGTCTTCTCCCTTTACGGTCGTAACATTCACCGTCTGGTCGTCCCGCTCGATAAGGCGCACAACAGGGCGATTACCTTCTGTGCCAATGTGGAGTCCTGATTTGCCATAGACATGACCAACCATTGCCGTTCCAGATAGCGTTGGCATGCGGTCAACTTCTGTCTTTCCCGTGCTGTCGCGGAGTATCGCGCGGCCATCTGCAGTTGTTTGTGCTTCACTTTGCCACAGCTCGCCCAAGAGACTCTCAGCACTTGTAACCGTACTGTTTCGGATTGCTGTCACATCAGGTTCACGAATTTCCTCGGTGTCTATCCGCACCAGGTAACCATATACTTTAGGTTGACGATCTTCATATAGCGGCGCATCGGTATTTCCCGGATGTAGGTCGGAAACAAAGAAGCCGCTCCCAGCTGGGTCGTAGCGTTCACCAGGCAAGTCGCCTTTGAATGGGTCGTCATCGTTGGGAGGATCGATTTCAAACATAACATCATATGATACGCATCCCCTATACCATAATCAAGCCTTATGCAAATCTGAAGATTATTGCTACACTTTACTAACACTAAAAATGCTATACTCAGGAAAAAGAGGGGAGTGCGCCATGGCTTCGTCTTGGAAGAAGCGACTAATTTCGCAAAGTGATTTGATGACGTTACATGAAAAACTCAAAGAAAAGGGCAAAAAGATCGTGTTTACCGCCGGCTCATGGGACTTGTTGCACGTGGGTCACTGCCGCTACTTTGAAGAAGCGAAAAAGCACGGCGATGTGTTGGTGGTGGGCGTTAGCAGTAACGAAGCTATCCGCCGCGTGAAGGGCCAAAATAAACCTATACTAGATGAAAAAATCCGGGCCGAAATGCTAACCTATCTACGATCAATTGAATTTGTAACCATACTGCCCGAGCCTAGCTGCCAGCCCACTCTGGGACTATTGCGGCCGGATGTATACATCACCGTAAAAGAAGACTGGACAGATAACTATAAAGAGTCGAAAGAATATAAAACGGTTGTGAAGTACGGCGGCGAAGTGAAGGTTGTTGACCGGCAATCTACAGCTCTTTCTACCACCAAAATTGTCCAGCGGGCCATTGGCGGCGAACTGGGCAGTATCTTTAAAGACTTCATGGAACTGCGCAAAGATCCGCTTAAGGAGAAATAATGCAGCTGACGCCAGAGGAACAGAAGAAGCAGGAGCTGTATCGCGACGCCCGATTTACCGAACAGTACGACACGATTTGGCAGTCGGTAGGCAAGTGCGTATTCTGTGACCTGCGCGAAAAATATGTCTTTTTTGAAGAAAACGGCGTAGTTATGACTGTAAGCCTATACGCCTACATTGACGGACATTTTATGATTGTACCCCGGCGCCACATCAGATCCCTCAAGGAACTCACCCAAGGCGAGTGGGATACGGTCCGTAAATTTACCTATATTGCCAAAAAGCTCATCAAAGATGTGCATGGTGTGCGCGGCATGCAGCTCGTACAAAAAGATGGCTCTGACGCCCAGAGTACTGTCGATCAGCACCTACACTTTCACTGCATTCCATTTGATGCCCCAGACCTGTGCACCTGGAATTACCGCAAACTGCGATACACTCCCCTGGAGAGCGCCCAATTGTATAAAAATGCCAGCAAAAAAATCATTAAGCTGGACCGCAAGTTTACCGAGAAGTACAGCTCGCCCCAAAGCACGCGTATTGCGTGCGATGTCATCTTGCGCGATACGAAGGGCCGAATGCTGTTCCAGGAGCGCACCCCGGCGCATCGCCTGGTACCCGATTATCTGACGCTGCCAGGCGGCGGAGTTGACCGAGTGGATGTGCGGCTGGAACAAGAACTGGCCCGTGAAGTACGCGAAGAGATTGGTTTTGACATTACCGGGTTGCCTATTGCGCTCCTTGATTCTCGGCCAGGCGCGATTACACACACCCAAACCGAAGCCCACTTGCATACCACATTCTCGGTAGAAACGCACTTTTTGTGGAATACATACTTCATCGACAATATTCCCCCGGACACGTCGTTCACACCGGCCGATGACTGCCAGGATGTTGTCTGGCTGACCATGCAAGAAGCATTAGCTAATGACCGTATTTCGCCTGGCATCCGTGACGTGCTGCAGCGCGTGCCAAAGCAGAAGGCGCCGAAGTGAGCAGCGCCACCACCATACGCGCATACGATTGGGCCGATCTGGCCTTCGGCAGCAAAAAACCGCTGCGCGTGTTACAGGCAACCTTTATTGCCGCGCCGCGTGAACTGTCCGAAAAACGTTTCAAGCAGCTCATAGCTGCTTACCTCCCAAAGGGTAATATCGTGCTGGGCATATCAAAAGAAGCATACGTATTAGGCTTCGAAGACCAACCGCAATTCCGCATGCTTTCACAGCAGGCCATACAAAAAGTTATCGATGCAGTGAACGCGGCAGGCAAAGGCCGCGTGTCCATAACCGTGCTGATGTATTTTCAGCGAGAGCTGCCGTACATTTTAGAGAAACTCAGATTTAAACACGTCGTTTTCGTAAACGGTTCATGGCAGCACGTACTTCACAGTTCGCCGGCATATTACTACTTAGCGTCCACCCGTACACCATACGATATGGTCTCGCCATTTACTGACGAAAAAGAAGCCGAAGCCTACGAGCACCGTATGAACGAGCATATTACTAGCAAGCTCGACAGGCGTTACCCAGGTGAGACATTCACCGAGCATCAGATGCTGGAAATCGCTCAGGATGTGGCGAAAGCTTCGTATGATTACAGTTTTCAGACTGGCGCAGCACTCGGCCGGCGCGTTGCCGGTAAAAAAACATACGCCCTTATCGGGGCTGGCGTTAATAAGGTGGTGCCCTATCAGACATATGCAATGCACTTTGGTTCATTGCGCGAAAAAAACTTCTCGCCGGCCAACGACCTTAACTACTACGACACCATCCATGCCGAAGTAGACACTCTTATTAATGCGCAAAAGAATAAGCTATCGCTTGAGAAAACGACACTGTTTATCAATCTTATGCCCTGTCCCACGTGCGCCCGCATGTTGTCGCAAACCGACATTACCGAATTTGTATATCAAATTGACCATTCCGACGGCTACGCCGTAAAAATGCTTGAAACAGCAGGCAAAACAGTAAGGAGGGTTGTGCTATGAGAGTATTTATTATTGCCGCTATTACTGCCGACGGATTTATCGGCAGGCATTCGTTGCATGGTTCGGACTGGACCAGCCGCGAAGATAAAAAACTATTCGTACGTTTGACTAAAGAGGCAGGCGTTATGGTGATGGGATCGCACACGTTTGCTACTATCAATCGCGCCCTTCCAGGCAGACGGAACATTGTGCTCACCAGTCGCCCGGACGTCATACAGATTGAAGGCGTTGAGGCCACTAATGACGCACCAGCCGAACTGGTTGCTCGTTTGGAAAAGGAGAGCACCGCCGCACTCGCCGTTTGCGGGGGTGCATCGGTGTACGCTCAGTTTATGGAAGCCGGCCTTGTAGACGAGCTGTATTTGACAGTTGAGCCATTACTATTTGGCAAAGGCGTGCCTCTGTTCTCCGGCGAATTGGACGCAAAGCTGACGTTGCTGGATACTGAACAGATCAACGACAACAGCATTTTGTTGCATTATGCCGTACAGCACGATCGCGAGAGATAGCTATATGTCCCATAATATGTTATTATAAATATATTATGGATACGGTGGCAGGCAACGACGGCTCGTCGCATATACTATTTCCCACTCTTGTTGCACAGGCAGTGCGCGAGGGCGAAGCTCCTATTGTGCACCTCGCGGAAGGTGATAGCCTTGAGGAGGATCTCGCCGAACAAGGCTATCTGGCCACCCGTGCTCTTGGGGAATATTGCCTTGATGCTGCCATTACAGACATTGTATTGGCGAGCGCAAACGCCCGAATGGCAGGCGTGGCCCTGAGATCCTATTTTCGTGCCGCTCACAACGATGTACACCGGCCAGACATACACTTTTTAGAGGCAGATGCCGTGGCCACCATGACAGCCGAATCGCTTGAGACACAGTTGCGGATCAGCCGTAACAGCCTACTCGATAAAAAGAATGAGTCCGTGCTGGTTATGGATACTGTGCGCCGATCCGGCAGAACGTTGTCCACCATTTGCAGGACATTGGCACGCCTCGGCTTCCAACAAGTCCGATCCGGCGCCTTTATAGACGAAATGGGCGATGGTGGCGAACCGCTCGATTTCGTGTATACAACCCACCAACACCATGTACTGGGTGATGACCCGTTCGGCAGTGATGACGGTCTGAGAGCCAGGCACGGCAGTCTTTACCCTGAACGCAATGATGACCGGCATTTACGCTACGAACTGACTGCCGACCGTCAGGCCATAAGCCGCGTTATCGCCGGGATGCACTTTACATACACCGGCCAGATCGGCCGCTACGGATCGTAAGTTTTAAACCTAATATTGCATATTCTGCAGGCTTGTGGCTAAATTATTCTATATAGATGCAACGCGTGCACTGCAGGCGGTGAGGAGACAGACTATGCGGCGAGGGACATTTATCGTTATAGAAGGGACCGACGGGTCAGGCAAGGGAACACAGTTCCAGTTACTGCGTGACCGCCTGCAAACAGCAGGTTACAGTGTAGAAACGTTCGATTTTCCTCAATACGACGAGCCGTCGAGCTACTTTGTGCGGCAATACCTGAACGGTGAGTACGGCACAGCCGAGGAAGTAGGTCCGTACACGGCGTCGCTGTTCTATGCGCTTGACCGCTACGAAGCCGCTCCTAAAATCCGCAAAGCGCTTGACGAGGGCAAGATAGTGCTTTCTAATCGCTTTACCGGGTCAAGTATGGGCCATCAAGGGGCTAAGTTCCGTAACCCGGAAGAGCGCCGAGGGTACTTCATCTGGCTCGACAACATGGAATTCGAAATGCTGCATATCCCGCGTCCGGACGTGAACTTTGTGCTGCGGGTACCCGCCGATGTGGCCTATGATCTTATCGACGAGAAAGAGCAGCGTGCTTATATCAGTGGCAAGCGTGACATCCACGAAGTTGACCGCAAGTACCTGGAACGTTCCGTAAATGTATACGATGACCTCTGCCGACTGTTCCCCAAAGATTTTCAGCGCGTAGACTGCGTACGTAATGACAAATTGCTTGACATCGAAACTATCCAGCACATGCTGTGGCAAAAGGTAAGCCCCTTATTGCCACAGCCCCCACAGCTAGAAA
>JARIHB010000009.1 GCA_029288515.1 Candidatus Saccharimonadota bacterium
GAGGTAAACCGGTCGCCGCAGATTGATCACAGCTCGTTTACGGCTGAAAAGGCCAAAATTATTAATGCGTATCTCGTAGAAATGGCAAGGAAAAAGTAATGACAGATTATAAAGAGCCGGTACTGATTGGTCGCGCCGAGAAAATCGATTTTCCGGAGTTTCATCTAACAGAGGTGCCGGTACGTATCGACACTGGCGCAAAAACGTCGGCTATATGGGTGTCCATGGCGCAGGAGCAGGGCGACACGTTGTCTGTTGTGCTGTTTGGTGAAGGCAGTCCGTTTTATACTGGTGAAGTGCTACGCTTTCATGAATATGAAATAGTGCCGGTAGCCAGCTCGACGGGTGAAGTGCGCGAACGGTATAAGGTCCGCCTGCAGATTCGTTTGTGCGGCCGGAAGATACGGGCTTGGTTCACGCTGGCCGACCGCTCGATGCAGGCTTACCCGATTCTTATCGGCCGCAACGTATTATTGGGAAAATTTATTGTTGATGTAAAGAAAGGCCGTATCGCCCGGGAAGCTGAGCGGGAGCGCGCTGAAACGCTTAAAGCGATGATAGAGAACGCCAAAAACGAGGAGCAAGCATGAAGATAGCAATTTTATCCCGGGGGGCGGCTAACTACACCACTCGGCGGCTGAAAGAAGAAGCGCTCGCCCGCGGTCACCAGGTAAAGGTTATTAATTATTCGAAGTGTTACATGACTATCGAGAAGGGCAATCCGGTAGTGTATTACAAGGGTAAGGCTCTTTCTGATTTTGACGCCATTATCCCGCGCATTGCCCAGTCGTACACCAAGTATGGGTGTGCGGTGGTGCGCCAGTTTGAGATGCGCGATGTGTATACTACTGGTAAGTCGATTGCCATCAACCGTTCGCGCGATAAGCTGCGCGCTTATCAGCTGCTGGCTAAAGCCGGTGTGGGCGTGCCTAAAACCGTGTTTGCACGGGAAACTGCTGACCTTGAGGATGTCATTGAAAAAGCTGGCGGTGCGCCGCTGATCGTGAAGGTTGCCCGCGGCACCCATGGCAATGGCGTAGTACTGGCAGAGACTGTCAAAGCCGCCAAGGCGGTAATGCAAGCCTTCTATGTTGAGGGCGTGACATTCTTGGTGCAGGAATTCGTAAAAGAGTCAGCCGGTACGGACATTCGGGCATTGGTTGTGGGCAGCCAGGTAGTGGCAAGCATAAAGCGCCAGAGTTTGGATGACGATTTTCGCTCTAACACCCATCAGGGCGGCATCGGCAAGCCGGTAAAATTGACGCCCGAGGAAGAGCGCACGGCAGTAAAAGCCGCCCGTGCCATGGGTCTGCCAGTATGCGGCGTAGACATGATGCGCAGTGAACGCGGCCCGCTGGTGCTGGAAGTAAACAGTTCAGCCAGCATTAAGACACCGGAGCTGCTTAGCAGCCGCAATGTGGCTGCTAAGATTATCGAGTACATCGAGCGTAATGCCAAACGTCAGCATCGGAAGGATCGTGTCGGCGCGTAATATAGTTGAACGGTGTACTGATTCGGTTACGCTTCTCGGTATCTGTGCGGCGATCCTTGTGACGTTTGCGGTCTTTGCCCGTACTGATTACCGGTTGGCCGCGCTGAATGGCCACAGCTATCGTTTGGAAGTAGCAGATACCGATGCATTACGTGCGGCTGGTCTAGGTAACCGGTCTTCGTTGTCTGCAGACCAGGGCATGTTATTCAATTATAGTACGCCGGCAATGCGTTGTTTTTGGATGAAAGATATGCGTTTCCCCATCGACATGATATGGCTCGACCGCACAAAAAAAGCGACATACATCGAACGAGATGTTAACCCTTCTACCTACCCGCAAACTTTTTGTCATGCAGGCGTCTATGTGATTGAACTGAACAGTGGCGAGGCAGCGCGCGCCGGCCTAGAGGTAGGGCAACCCGTTACCTTTTAAAGCGCTCGTGCTATTATGGGGGTAACATGCCGCATAATCTTATCCTTATTTTGGCTCTGGCGTTGCCAACGCTGGCTATCGTTGCGCTGCGCGTGAATGGCGCGATGATGTTCCTGAGTTTGTGCCTGGGCGCTATCCTGGTGCAATACGTAGGCAGCAGTTCGAACGACCTGCTGGACCTTATCTCGCCGCAAGCCGGATCGTTTAGCAAGGGTACGATCGATCTGGCGTTATTGTTGGTGCCGGCGGTGGTTACCGGTATCGTAACGCTGATGACTGTACACGGCAAAGTACGAGTGCTGTTTAACATCCTGCCGGCACTAGCCACCAGTACGCTAGCCGTATTGCTGGCAGTACCACTCCTGTCGGCGCATATGGCCGCCGCATTGGAGCGGGAGAGTTTATGGCATGTAATATCCCACGCCGAGTCGATTATTGTGAGCAGCGGAGCGCTGGTGAGCCTGTTGGCCTTATGGACACAGCGCCGCAGCTTTAAGACACACGACGACCACAGACGCAAGCACTGATTGACTTTTTACTGATAATTTAAGATAATATCCCCTGTTACGCCCAGCAATTTTTGGGCCCATAGCTCAGTAGGTTAGAGCAGAGGCCTTTTAAGCCTCGTGTCCTGGGTTCGAATCCCAGTGGGCCCTCCAAGCATTAGCAGTATGAAAGGCTTCTTAGGAAGTCTTTTTGTTTTCTTGTAATTAATACTCTGAGATTTAATACTTATTTAAGGATTACATAGGCAACTCATGCTATATTCCTGTCATGCCAGAAACGCTTCCACAACCTACAGTTGAATCA
>JARIHB010000146.1 GCA_029288515.1 Candidatus Saccharimonadota bacterium
GAGGTATGTTGTATTAATTGCCTGCCAGTAGGCGTTGGCTTTCTTGCTGGGCGGCAGGCTGGCGACCACCGCCAGTACTGTCGTGAGCAGCGCTTGAGCCTGTTCCTGGCCGAGATGCAAAGCCATGTTTAATAATATGGCCAGATGGGAATATGAGAGTAAGCAGACGTCTCTTGCGATTGCCTGCTGGTATATCTGGCTGCTGGCATTGGGCAGCTGATACAAGGGGGCCACCAGGACGGCATACTTTTTATCGCGGCGCCAGCCATCCATGGCCTGCACTTTGAAGTCTTTTTGGTTTTTAGCGGTCCGGGTCAGGCGGAAGGCTTTGGCGTCGGCAACGAATGAGTATGTTGGGGTAAACACCTCAACGTCGGCGGCGTCGGCGCGTTCGGTTAATACGATGCTGTGTAGCCCTAACGCGCGGAAGGCGACGGCGAGTAAGGCGTCTGTATATTTGGAATATAGTTTTTCTTCGCTGGTGTCGTGACCGTAGGCTTCCGGTATGACGCCGCATAGGCGTATATGGTCTAAAATAACTGGAATCCCGCCAGCTTTGACTTCGGCGCTCAGCTCTGCTTCCAGACGGGTGTAGTCCTGCCCAAAATTCCCGCTGATTTTAGCGATTTCTGCTATCCAATGCTTGCGGCGCTGGAGCGCCTGTTCGGTTATAACTTCATACATTACTCTAGTTCCATTTTCTGTTGGTCGCCTTGTACGAAATGCTGCAGGCGGTTCTGGGCGATGAGAGCATAGCTCTCGTCAAATTCATACCCTATGCCTATTCTACCAGTAGCCTCGGCTGCTATAACTGTCGTTCCAGACCCGGCGAAGGGATCTAATACGATCTGGCCCGGTTGGGTGACCAGCTCTATCAGCACTTTCATTAGTGTGACCGGCTTTTGGGTGGGGTGTAACCCCCCCTCGCCGGGTGCCGGACCGATGGCCAGCACGTTGTCGGGCTTATGTATGTACTTGCGTAGTGCAGTTTCGTTGAACGCCCCGACCCCGTTATGCAGGACGTTATCGGCGATGGTCGTGCCAATTTTATACGGTTTCGTGAACCATAAGATTGGCTCAAACGTAGGCCTCAGATTGCCAACTTTCCACCCTTCCCACGCCTGTGCGTTCGCGGCGTCACCCCTTCGTTCGTAGACCACGCTGATTCTTTGCGCGCGGTGCGGCGCCCTGGGGCGCAACCACGCCAAGCTATCCTTAAAGATGAAGCCCGCGTCTTCCAGCGCGCTTACGCATCTATGCGCCAGTCTCCGCCCTGCAAAAATAAACACTGAGCCGCCCGGCTGTAAAACCCGATACCAGTCATCTGCCCAGGATGCACACCAGTCGTAGTACTCGTGCGGGATACGCTTGTCTGCTTCAGACCAGCCGTTAAGTGGTTTACCCCTTTTTTTAAATACCGCTCCTGCTTTTGTTTGGGCCGGGCTGGCACCCAGATAGGCTGAGTTGGTGTTCGTGTGGAGCACATCCCACTCCTCTGCACCGATGCCGTAAGGTATGTCGCTTAAAATAAGGTGGACCGAGCTATCACCTAACCCTTTGATGAGTAGTTTGCAATCACCTTGTGTGATGTGACTTTTCGCGTCGTTGGTGCCAGTCTTTTTGTCAGCCATTATCATAGAAGTTTACAAGATTACGTACATGGCTCAAAGCCGTCTGCCCGCGTATGACGGCTGTACAGGATGTGCAGTTATGATGCGTATGGTATAGAATGGACTTTATGACAAATCCTGAATCCACTACCTCACCTCACACTCGCGAAGTTCTTGAAACATTTCTAAGCGGTGAGTCCGTAGGCTCGCCGCGGTGGTTGCGCGTGGGAGACTATTTTGCAGAGCTCCGTGCCGAAGCGCGTTTGAATATTCTGAAGGTTCACCCTGCCTTTGGCCCTCGAGCGCTTGAAACGCAACAGGCCATTGCAGAATGGGCGAAGATCACCGAAACAATCCGGAATCGTAAAATAGGCCCTGATGCAGCAGCTTACCTTGATGAAGGTGCGCAGCCACAGCCCGTATATGCCGGCTATTACAATGCGTGTACGGTCCGGGATCCGCAAGACGAGGACACTATCCTGTCAGACCAAACGAACGAGAGAATCGGCGATACGGTGCTCGCCGACATGGAGGCTATTGCTGCCGGCAGACCGGCGGTGAGCTAAACGTTTAGGCGCATCGCGTTACGATCATTCGAGCGAATACAGACAAGCTGGAGCCGGATATCTGATTAATTGAAATAAAGATATTGTCGCTCGGTTGCAAATAGAGGGTCGTGCTGACGCTCTGGATAGTTGGAGAAGTGGCGTCGTTAGTGCTGGGGCGCTGGTCGTTTACAAGGAACTGACACTCTGTAAAGATTTGTATGGTGCGTATGCCGGCCTGATTTTGGTCGTTCCAATCGACGGTTACTGTAATGGAGTACACGCCTACTTCGTCGACCTGTACCAGCTCGGGGTCGCCGCTATCGAAAGCCAGGCTGCTGCCGTTGGTGACGGTCGTGCCGTCCCAGGCGATGGTTGGGAAGTCGCCGGATACGACGCTAAACCCGGAAGCTGACACCCCCATGTAGTCGCCGACGCCTGACGCTGCCGGGAGCTGTGATGCAGGCACCTTGCCACTATTATCCAGGCTTGCGTAGCCGTTCGCCTGCCCCTTTTGGGATGTTTGCTGCGCGCCGGTTATCAGGCCGGCCTGCTTGAGCGTGCCGTCGTTGTTGTGCGCTACATCTAAGAAATCATTGAGAATTGTTCCCCAGTTGCCTGAATCACTCCCCGGAATGGGTAATCGTGTCATGGTGTGCCCGCCCTTTTAGCTTACGCTTATTGTAGCGAATTTTCGGACTGGCGTAAATTATTGATGGTCTTCCTTCTGCGCGTCACATCATGCGACGTCTACGCCTGCAAAGCTACCTAATATGGTAAAGTACCAAAAAGGAATTGTTATGACGGAAGATATTAGCTCTGTAGGACGCCACTTCGACTACCTAGCGCCGGAGTATGACGCCAATGCTACGGCGCGCGGGTGGCGGTCGAATGCGGTACTCGGTGAAATGCTTGGCGATTTAGGGTGCGCCCCTCGGTCGGTGCTGGACCTTGGCGCTGGCACAGGTGCCACGGTAAGTGAAGTACTGGCGCATACAAATCCTGTGCGGGTAGTGGCAGTGGATGCATCCGGCGGCATGGTTGACTATATGCAGGAGCGTTTCGCCGGTGACACGCGTATTGAGTGTGTGCGGGCGCCTGTGGCGGAGTATCTGGAAAGCACGGATGAGTCATTCGATTTAGTGACAGCCGTGAGTGTACTCCCCTTTAATAGCGAAGTGCAGACATTTATCGACGGCATGGCCGGCCATGTAAATCCTGGCGGCAACTGTATTTTTACGTACGAACCGGTTAATCCAATGCATCCGCTGCAGAGCGAACGCGAGACAACGTTGCGCAATGAGACGGTTGGCACCGCTGCTACTATTCACCGTCAGCATCCGAACGAAATAGCGGCAGCTGTGCTGCGAGCTGAAATGCAGCTTGTAGACAATCGGCTCTTCCTGCCCTTGCCCGGTAGCGACCCTGTGCTGCTCGCCGGCATAGTGGTGGCGCGTAATCCTCACGAGGATTGAATTACGGTGCCGGGTATGGTGAAGCCGTTGAAGGTGCTGGCGTAGCAGGTGGTGTAGGCGCCTGCGGTGTGGATGTATATCTGGTCGCCCACCTGCAAGCCGGCGGATAGCGGCACATCGAATAGAATGCTATCCTGGCTGTCGCAGCTAGGTCCGGTAAGATGGTATAAGGCTCTGCGCGAGCTTTTGCGGGCGTCGGTTACCGGAAAGCGTAGGGTGTTACCGGTCTCGAGTGCTTCCATCATGCCGTTGAAGGCGCCAACGTCCAGGTGCAGCCAGGTTTTGTCCTTGCGTGTCGCAATGCCGATGATGGTAGTTGTAAGTATGCCGGCATTAGCCACCAGGTAGCGGCCGGGTTCGGCAGTGACTGTGACACGGTAAGGCACATGGGCAGCGAGTGATTTCGTGATAGCTTCGCCGTATGCGCTGATATCCGGCAAGTCGGTGCCATAGTTTGCCGGAAAACCGCCGCCGATGTCCAGCATCGATACGGTAATCCCCTTCTGTTTAAGGCTGCGCATGAGTGCTGCGGCCTCACGAATGGCTGCATCCCACGGTGCCGGTGATGCCATTTGCGATCCCACATGGAATGAGATGCCGTACGGTTGCAGTCCGCGTTGGACGGCTGCCTGCATGAGGGCGCTGGCTGTAGCCCTATCGACACCGAACTTGCCCTCGCTGGCTACGGCGCTGGTAAAGTGCGGCGCTTCTAAACGGACAAATACGGAGGCACCAGGCGCGGCCTGGGCAATTTTGTCGATTTCGGCCTGGCTGTCGAACGAAAACCGCCGTACGCCTGCTTTCCAAGCCCGGCGAATATGGTCGGTCATCTTTACGGGGTTAGTAAATAATAGGCTGCGCGGGTCAATGCCCTGCTCTTGCAGCAGTTCCATCTCTGGAGCCGAGGCGATTTCAAACGAACCGCCCAGGCTGGCGATGTGCCGTATGATGCCTGAATCAGGATTTGATTTTACCGCATAAAAAATGTCTACATCAGGCAGTGCCTTGTGCAGTGCCTGTCTCTTATACACATCT
>JARIHB010000149.1 GCA_029288515.1 Candidatus Saccharimonadota bacterium
GCCTATGCCGCCATTAACTGAACAGCAGCGCTTCCAAGACATGATGCAGCGAGCCGAATTCAGTGATGATTTTATACAGCAGGCCTCACAGCCACCACAGTCACCAGGTCCGGCTTCTGTTGCCCCGCAGCCTGAGCCTTACCGGTTTAATATGCAACCCGAACCATCTGCCGAACAGCCGTATCGCACGCCGCCAACAGAGACGCAGTATGCTGCGGCACAGACAGCTATTCCAGCCGAATCAATACCGATCGCTCCAACTGCCCAGTGGTACGCTAATCGTTATTACCAGCCGAGCCGTCCGGCTGTGTCTGCCATGGAAGGTGCTATGGCTGGTGCAGTCGCGGGCGGTATCGCCGGCTCTATGGCTGCCGAGCAGCGTTCTCCATCCGGACAGCCAGTTGCTGCCGAACAAGCTCAGCCAGCTGCCTACTACACCGCAGAGCGACCGGCATACGGCCAGCCGTCACAGCCGGCTGAACAACAGGCGGTCACGCAGCCGGTGCAATCACCTCAAGAACGGCTAGCTCCGATCACGAACGAACAACGCACCACGATGCCTTATCAGGAGCAGGTCCGTTCTACGGCACCTTCTGCCGAACAAGCGGCGGTTCGTTCCCCGGAAGCGCCTCGAACTGCCGAGCAATTATCATCCGAACTTCCTCGAACTGAAGAACAGCCATACGATGAAGCCGATACTGCTGAGCGCAAGACACATACTGTTGAAAGCGCCTGGCACCGTGTGCAGGTAGAAAACGGTACGAATCGTATTGTCGAGGGCCAGCCCGAAGGCAAGGCATTACTAGAAGAAAAGCGTGCCGAGAGCGCCCCGGCAGCCGCATCGTCTTCTCAGGACGACGCGCAGCAACAAGATGCTGATGCGCCCATGGTAGGCAATAGTATGTATCAGCAGCCACTATACGGGAACGTACCACCGATGATCGACAGTGGCAAGGTGAACATGGCACACGAGCTGCGTAGTGGCACGGCAGATTATGATCACCGCTTAGAAAAGCCAAGCAATCCGGTGGTTGTAGCCCTTACTAGCCCGCTATTGTGGGTGGGCATTATCGTGCTGCTAATTGCTTTCTTTGCCGCAGCCTTTTTGTAATAGCCTAGGGCTGGAAATGCTGGCGCAGCCATTCGTCAAGGCTGCCTCCGCCTGCTGCGCCCATGGCAACCACGATAGCGCCATTGTGCAGATGTTCGCGAATGTTGGCTAAAAGTTTGTCGTCGAGCGCCGCCGGCTCAGCAATCGACGGGTCATTGAGGTGAGGTATGAGTTCGGCTGGTGTAAGCACTGGTTGATTCGGGTCTTCGCGCGCCAGGTACGTCGGCACCCAATATAGCTTCTGGGCGCCTTCGAAACAATCCTTATATTCATCTTTAATGAAATACTGGCGACGATTAGTGAGCGGTTCGTAGATGACTGTCAGCGGCTTCCCGGCTTCCTTGGCGATCTCTAGCGCAGCGCTCATGCCGCCGCGTATTTTTTCGGGTGTATGTGCGTAGTTGGTGTATAAGTTGGGCGCTAACCGCTCCATTCGCTGTGACAAACCCGAAAAGCTGCTGAGGTGCGTTATGAGATTAGCTGGGTCTTGCCCAGTACAAAATGCGATGGTTTGTATGGCCAACCACGCATCCTCGCGGTTGAATACTCCATACTGCTGAATCGTTTTAATAGCCGGTTCCGCCGGGTCAAGCGACCTGATATGCGAGCCCGCTTCCAGACCAAGAGCTGTTAGATCCCGGTTCCAGGCCAGTGTGTGCTGGCTTTGGTTAATAAATGTGCGAAAAGCGTCATAGTAATTTTCGCGAGTAGGGAATATCTCATGATGGTCCCAGGCTATGCCGGTAATAGCACTGGCGTAGGGATGAAACGCCAAAAAATTGCGGTCGAACTCGTCACACTCGTATATGAAGTATTCGCTGCCTGGCGTGTATTCACCCATCGGCCCGAAGCTCACCCGTGCGCCAATCGAATAACTGACCGGTATGCCGAGCTGCTTGCATATCCATACAGCCATGGCTGTGGTGGTGGTTTTACCGTGTGTACCGGCAATGGCGATCAATTTAAGGTTATGATCCTCGATGATCCTATTAAGCAGCTCATCCCGCCTGCTGTGCTTAATGTTCTGCTCTTTTGCAAACACCAGTTCTGGATGACGGGGGTTCTCACGCGGTAGGGCAGAAGAGTATACGAACCAATCAATGGGGTACTTGGCGTGTATGGCTGCAATCTGTTCAGCCGTTTGTCCAATATGTACAGCGACGCCTTGCTGCTGGAGCATGTCGGTTTCTAAACTCTGCTGCTTGTCGCTGCCAGATACGTCGTATCCGGCTTGTTTGGCAATGAGCGCCAGCGGCCCGATGGCATGCCCACCTATACCAGAAAAATATACGTGCATGGTTTCAGTCTAGCATGCCCGGACGTGTACAATACAAATAAATGAATAAGCGTTACCTGCACCATATTTGGACACGTATCCGCCCATTCAAGGTATGGTATTTTTTGGTGGCGTTTGGCGTATGTGTATTAATATGCGCTATCGCATTACGTCATAACTATGCAGCCATGACGTCGCTCCGTTCTGAAGTATATGCGGCGGACGAATCCAACGGCGACGTGGTAGGTGCGCTTAATCGTTTACGCAGCTACGTTAACGGTCATATGAATACCAGCCTGGAAACGAACAGTGGCGTCTACCCGCCTGTTCAGCTGAAGCATACCTACGAACGTCTACAGGAAGCCGCGCAGGCCAAAGCCAATAGTCATAACACTCAGATATACACCGATGCACAGCACCATTGTGAGCAATTGTACCCTGGCAGCTTTTCGGGCGGACCGCGGGTGCCGTGTATTGAGCAGTACGTAAAAGATCATGGCGGCACCACCGCAGCGCAGATACCCGACGCGTTGTACAAATTCGACTTCGCTTCACCCAGTTGGTCATCGGATCTTGCCGGCTGGTCATTGGTATTCGCCATCCTCTCCCTACTGCTCGCCATCCTCCGCTTCACCGCCGGCCGTATCCTCCACTACCTCACTAAGTGAACGCTTTATGCCAAAGAGAGGGCGTGGCGTGGTGAAGCATATACTTCCAGTCAACCGCTCACGCGCGGCAAACCGACTTTTGAGCCTGTAGTCTCAAAAGCTCGGCTTTCCGGCTGCGCTTCCGTTTAGTTAACTGGAAGTATATGTTTCACCACTTGAAGCAGCGCACGTACGATGGAATAAAAATAACCCCTCCGGAGAGGGGTTATTGAAAGGTGCGCTACCGTGCTTAAGGCTTGGTAGTGGTGTTAGTGCTATTGCTATTTGTATTAGTACTACACTTCTGACCATTCGGGTTCTGTTGTACCCACTGTGCGATAGCCTTCGATACTTGACCGTCGTCCTTCAAGTTCTCCCAGAAGGTAACCTGGTCGCGGTTAACAACCATGCGATCGACAGGACCGTGCAGCTCACACCCGAGTTTAACAAGCGAAATGCTGTTATTGGTGTTGCTGTTGCCGTTGGCATCTTTCTGGTTCGGCTGTACCTGCTGGTTGACGTTAAGGTAGTAGATGTTCGAGAGGGTTAGGTAACCCTTGCTGATCTCGTTAATCTTACCGAAGTATACCTGACCGTTAGTTAAGAATACGGCCTGCTGCTTCTTGGTGTCGATAAGGTTGCTTTCCTTCGGGCCACCGAAGTAGAGTAATAGTGCGATCGCTGCAACCAAGATAGTCGCGCCGAAGAGCAACGCCACGAACACGACACGCAGCCACTTAGGATTACCTAAGCCCGACATCTTGCTATGTGGTTTGCCGTTGCCTGATGCGCCGGCGGAAGCAGCGCTTGGTGCTGGCCGAGCAGCCGCAGGTTGCGAACCACGATTCACATTGAATTCCATTGAGATCCCCCTGTTTATGTCCCTTTGTATATGCAGACAGTGTAATACATAAGCGTAATAGGGTGCAAGAGTTATTGTGGTCTTTTTAACATAACCACAACCACCAGGGGTGAAAAGATGTTGACAAATAAAAATGGCACAGAGTATGGTAGGGGTACCATTACAAATGCTAAAAGAGGGGAAATTCTAGCAATGGCATACAAGCACACTAACTCTAAAGGTGTTACATATTACCTGAACTCTAAGCAAGTCACCCTGCGCGGCGGTAAAGTGCAGACCATTTACTATTTTAGTAAGGACGAGCGCCCGGAAGCAGTCGACAAGCTCCCTGACGGTATGACTGTAACTGAAAACGCCAAGAACGGCTTTCTGACCGTTAAGCGTTCCAGCTAAAGCCTGTAGCGTTATGCTACAAAGCATCCGGCACTGTCCGGATGCTTTTAATGATCTTCCCCTCCACACTCCTAAAAACAAAAATGGTATAGTAGAACGGTATGACACAAGTAATTTTACACGTAGAAGAGCTGCGCAAGCGGTATGGCGACCGCGAGACAGTTAAAGGTATCAGCTTTGATGTTAAGAAAGGAGAAGTCTTTGGTATCCTGGGCCCGAATGGTGCAGGCAAGACCACAACCCTGGAGATGATTGAGGCAATGCGCCCGATTGATGGCGGCCGGGCGGTTATCGACGGCATAGACGTCGCCCAGAGCCCTATGGCAGTCCGCCGTATAATTGGCGTGCAGCCGCAGTCGCCAGCGTTCCAGGACAAAACCAAGCTCACCGAAATCATCGAATTGTTCGCTGCGGCTTACGGCGAAAAAGTGAACCCTATGGAATTTTTAGCCGATGTGAACCTGGAAGAAAAGGCCGGAGCTTATGCCGAGCAGCTTTCTGGCGGCCAGCGCCAGCGTCTCAGCATTGCCTGTCTCTTATACACATCT
>JARIHB010000170.1 GCA_029288515.1 Candidatus Saccharimonadota bacterium
GCGTCGAACAAGCCATGCGTGATTTCTTTAACGGCAACCTGCCACCGCTGCGCACCGAACACAATATCGCCATTATCCACACGCCCACGCAGTAGGGAAGGTGCAGCAGCCCGTTACTTATCTGATATGATTACCTCATGAAGCTGCACATCATCACCGTTGGCGAACCAAAGTTAGCCTACGCCCGCCTGGGCTGGGACGAGTACCTGAAACGCCTGCAACATTACCATCAGGTACAGATAACCCATATACCCGACAAATACGCGTACGACAACGACCACATACGCAAGGCCGCCGGCGCCAGCTACATAGTTGCGCTCGAAATAACCGGCAAACAGCTATCCAGCCCGGAGCTGGCAACATTCTTAGAAAAACGCTCGCAAGAGGGAAGGGCGCTGAGCCTGCTGATAGGCGGCCCCGAGGGTCTGCCGCAGGATATCCGCAGCGCTGCCGACTTTCAGTGGAGCTTCTCGGCGCTCACATTCCCGCACGATCTGGCAATGGTTATCCTCCTGGAAAGTTTGTACCGGGCCAGCACTATTGCGGCGGGGCATCCGTATCATAAGTAGGCTAACGCGCGTAAGCGTAACACCCAAAAGTCACCACGTAGATTTATTGACTTAAAAACATAAAAAGTATATAATATGCAAACTATGGATTACCGTGGCGGCTCGTATACAGGGCATGGTGTGTATCGTGGTGTGGCTATCGTTCCAGACGTGGAACCTCCCGCACAGCTGCAGGTACTGGAACGGCCTGCGGAGCTTGTTCATTACGCAGTGCCGCAGCCTCAACAGCCCAAGGAGTCTCCGATGCAGGAGCAGGAGACACCCTACGAGGCAGTACATCGCACGATGGGCTACCGAATCTTCATGGGCAGCATTGCCGCACTCCTAGCGCTGCAGCCTGGAGCGGAGCAGCCCCACGAGATAGTAAAACCTGACCATGCCGCAGTCACCATGGTAGAAAACTTGCTCGCTCAGCCAGATGCGCCATTTACTGCCGATGGCGAACAGGATACCGGCCACAAAGCCGGCGACCTGGACGCTGAATTCGCCCGTAACCAGCTCATATACGCCCGGCGTCAGGTTATTGCCAAGCAGAACGGTCTGACCGTATTCGACGGCTCGGCGCTTATCCGCTCGCTCCAACAGATGGAGAATAGTATGCATGTGCTTGACGGCCACCAGGCGTACGAAGCAGTTGCCGCCTTTATGGCTCAATACGGCATTACAGTGCAGCTTAACGGCGGCGATATCGCCCTGGATTACAACCTGCAGGGCATTACCGACCAAGAGTACCTGGCTACTTCTGCAGCCCGGGCGTCTTTAGTGCAGCTGGTGCGCGACTTTGCCGCCGCGCCAAAACAGTATATCGAGCTTGCCGGCGTGCGGCGTATTATCCTTGCCATGTCAAATGAAGAGGGGAGCGACCGGGCTGCGTATACC
>JARIHB010000185.1 GCA_029288515.1 Candidatus Saccharimonadota bacterium
ATATTAATTATTCTCCGTGTTTGTCGTGTCGGTCTTAGCCTGTTTCTGACCGATCGTAAACGTAACATCGTTGGTTTCGCTAAAAATAGCTTCGTCAAAATTAAAGGTAATGGTATACGTTGCCGTCGTGCTGTCGCGGCCAAACGCCGACAGTGTTACTTGCGAAAATGCCGGTTTGTCCACACTGCCGCCAGTGGAATCATCAGGCGTGTGATACATCGTTGCTTTGAGCCGGTCGATAAAGACGTTAACCGTATTCAGTGAGTCAGCTGCACCATTAACAGTTATGGTATGCGCTGTGAAATCGGTTGCGCTGTGGACGTTATTGGCCTTATCCGGCGTTGCTTGTTTTAGGACAGTGAACAAGCGGCTGGCAACCGGTTTGCCGTCGTGCAGCTGCGGCAGCGCCTTCAGCTGATTCTGAACAGTAAGAATTTTATTAAGATCCTTCGTGCTTTGCAGTTCCGAACTAAACGTCTTAATATCGCTGTTTAGATCCGACATGCTCTTCTTTTGCAGGACATAGACCGTCACCAGCAAAATAGCCAGCGCCGCAACCGACACCACCGTAACGGCCGCGGATATAAGTACGACAGTGTGCTTCTGGCGGTTGGCGCGCAGGTACTGAATTTTAATGTCGGGGAGTAAATTGAACTGGATCATACTACTCCACCCTCTCCGCCAGACCGGCTGCAACGCCGAAGTGATTTGATACAGCTAGCAGTTCATTCTGACGCTCCGGCGCGAATGATACGTTGCGCCAGGCGTTACCGATTTCCACCTCAATAGCGAATTTGTTGGCAAGGTATAACGGGAATTCAGGCAATGCCGACGCACCGCCCGTAACAATAATGCGCGATACGGGGAGCTCTACATACCGGCTCTGGAAAAACTTGATAGACTTATCGATTTCGGAGGTCAATAGGTCAACCGTGCCAATAATAGCATCGTAAATGCGCCCCTCCAGCTTATCGCGGCTCAGACCGAATTTAAATACAAACTGACGTGCCTGCTTATCGTCGATATTAAGATTTTGGGCAGCGGCACGGATAATCGCTTCGGCGCCAGTGGGGATAGCGCGCGTCAAACGCGGCGCACCGTTCATAGTTACTACAATATCAGTGCTCTTGCTGCCGATATCAATCAGCATTTGCGGCTGCGTGGCGTCCTGAGCAATCAACGCGCGCGTAATTGCCAGATTGTCAGGCTCAAAAGCGATAACGTCCAAGCCAATAGATTCAAGCATATCCAGCCGCTGTTCCACAAAGTCGTTCTCTACACTGGAAAGCAATACCTCAAGCTTCGTCTTGTCCTTTGGCGAATCTCCAATAACCGCCCAGTCTATTTTTGACTTTTCGAGGGGTGTAGGGATAAGCGAATCCGCCTGGTAATGTATTGCCTTACTAAGTTCACTGGGCGGCAAACGGTCAAAATCAACTACGCCGGTAAATACCCGCTGCGAGGGGATGCCCACGGCGACATTACGCGTATTCAAATGTGCCTGGTCGATAAGCTCCTTAATAAGCTGCGCCAAACGCTGTTGGTCGCCCTTCGCGTCGCTTAATACTAACTTGCTGTCCACCGGCACATAGGCGTATCGTACCAAACTTTTTACCACCCCATTCCCCCGCAGCTGTACTACGCGAATAGCAGTCGTCCCGATGTCCAGGCCAAAGAATGACGATACGCCGTTTAGTAAACTCATCTTGGGTTTAGTATAGCATAAGCACTATGCGCTGGTACAAGCTTTGAATTACAGAATTGGCGGCAAACTTGTCAGTGAATCATACGTCCCGGGCGCTCCCTGGCCGGGCGGCGTGATCATCCACATCAACGGACTATAGTTGAATACTTCACCGGCCTGACCACTAGCACCAGTTTCAGCAGCATTGCTTTGGGCAAGCGTGCCGCCGCCGCGCAAGAGCTGTACCTGATAGGCTACAAACGAACCGTTGATCGTAAGCTTAGAACCACATTGGCTTACCAGCGATGTCGTAACAACTGGCACTGTGCCGTTAGCGCAGGTGTATATAACGCCGCCGGTACTACCAGTCCGCTGCGCGACATATAGACCATCCATCTGGTGTGTGTTGCGATCAATATATATATTGCCCGTTGCAACCAACTGGAACAGCGGCGCATTAGCAAGGTCCCAGCTGCCAGCGTACTGAATGCCGCTGCTGCCAATTATTACATCACCATTCACGAACAACGACGTGCGCTGGCCAGGGTTAATATTACCGCTAATCGTAACCGGACCGGTGGCCTTGTATGCCTTTTGGCCGCTGAGCGCACTCAAGTTAATAGCACCACTACCCAAATTTTGCGCGTTGGATGGCATCATCGACGTGTAGTCCGGTATACACGGCACGGCACCAAAACTGCCACCAAATCGTGAGGCCGTTACCGACGTGTTTGCAAACGCCAACCGGCTACCATTAGTTCCTGCGGCGTTGCCCAGGCCGGTTGAAAAGTCGTATATAGCGTTCAGCGCGTAGGCCGCAAATTGTGTGCCGCCGCCAGCATATCCACCGGCCGCTTCTTTATTCCACCCCACAATCGCCGCGCCATCATTTTGGCCGCAGGCACCGCCGGAAGAAAACTCATTACCAGCCGAAACGTCACCACCGTAGGCCCGCATGTACGGTTTATTGGCAATCGTTACACACCCAATAGCCGAACGGCTGGTACCGGTCTCTTCGGCAGGCGTTACTGTTAATGAACGGCACAGTGTCTTGTTGCCCAGCGCTGCAGCGACCGGATTATACGATTCGGTGGCAATGGTCGTCGTGGAGTTATATGCAAAGATGCGCGGACAGCCGGTGCCGGGCGCAACGTACCCAGGCGTAGAGATAGTATCCGGCGTGCCGGGCGTAGCGCGATACCCATTGTCATTACGCCCTACAATCGTACAGCTGGTAGACTGGCTTTGGGTAAGGCCGGTGTTACGTACGGTATATGTAAATTGCACATTGTCACCCACTTCTGCAAAGTTACCAGTCACCGCTCCACCATTAATCACCACGGTTACACTGGGAATTAATCCAAAGTCATACTGCACGGTAATACACACCGAATCGCCCACTGCCGTTCCGCCGGCAGCATTATCCGGCGTCGCCCAGGTTGACCGGCATATTTTGGTGTTGGCCGGCGTACCCGCCGGTACTGTGTAATTCTCGGTGTATACCAATCGTTCCTGGCCGTTCGTGTAGGCATTCGGGCCGCCCGTGGCAATATTGCCGCCCGTTATCGGGTTATGCGCAGTCCAGCGTACCGACGGTGCCGTACCTGGCCCCAGGTTCTTTACATAGTTACGGAACGTAACTGTCTGGCCGGGCAACACGGTTGTGTCGGTCACGGTTGTGCGAGGGTCCATGTTAAAGCTTACATCGTCAGGTATAGGACCCAACGATCCATTACCGACCGGGTTTGCGCACTGCCGCCGCAAAGCGTACACCACTCTGCCGGAGGCGTTGCGGAATAAAATACCGACAGTGGTGCTCCCGGGGTCGTCATACATGGCGTCATCGTTCGGACTCCCGCCGCCCTTTGGTCCCTGGTAATAGCTGTTGATAGAGTACGAGTAACTGGCACTCCACGATATCCACCCCTGGCTCGCAGCGTAATTCACTCGGCGTTCCCACTCGGCAAGCTGGGCCGCCGTTGGCGGCCTGTTGCGTTGCCCTATAGGCGTACCAAGCATAGTATGGATAATAAACGCCGCCCCGCTCTTCTCCTGAGCGTTGCCACTGCCGTTCCCGTCAAGGTCGAGCTTAGTCTTTTCAACAAAATGGATAAATTCAGCGGCGGTGTTAACATCATTTGGAATAGCACGGGTGCCGCCCTCATAGTCCATCGGCAATACGTAGGTGCCTTTATCATCGTTAGCGTTCGTGAAGTAACCGTGGTACTCCGACCGGCCATTCACGCCGCCCGCCGGGAAGGCGATGGCCGATGCGCCATACCCCACTAGAAAAGCGCAAAACGCCCCGAATATAATCAGAAACTTTTTCATATGCTGCCTCCAAGATTGCGGATCTTGTTAGCAATTGCTTCTTTGTCGTCATCCTGCACCGGCGATGCTCGCACTAGTGGTATAGCCTTTTTATATGCTTCTATGGCCTTATCCTTTTGACCGGCGGCAGCATAAGCATCGCCCAGGGCATCGTAGGCCTCACTCGTCTGCTCGATATCAGCAGCCTTGGCATACGAATCGGCAGCGGCAGCATAGTCTTGCTTGTCGTAGGCGCCGGAAGCCTTTTGAATGTACAGCATGTAGCGGTCTTTGTCGCTCGTCTTGCTGTCGTTGAGTGCCTCATCAATTTTCTTGTCCGCTTCGGCTGTGTTACCCTGCAGGCGCAACTCCTGGGCCTGGGAAACCGTAGACGGCAACGAGGGTCCTTGCGCCGTCGTTGCCTTATCTGCGTCCCGCTTGTTTTGCAGCATACGCAGCCCAACCCCTGCGCCGCCGGCAACCAAAAGCACCCCTACCACCAGGCCGGTAAACAGCAGGTTTCGTTTTGAAATGAACCGTCGTCTACTGCCACCAGAACCGGTCTTAACCGTGTTGTCGTCCATACTACTTACGTTTATAGTACCGCAGGAGCAACAATATGTTAATAGAAAAACCTTTTACACCCAGTCCCCGCCAGGTACAGGTTTAATGAGTTTACGGTGTTCAGGCCTCGGCCGGTAGGGTTTGTCCGGGAGCTGCTGTGCTTCACCCTTATCGGCCGAGACAGCTATTCGCACGCTCTTGCCGCCGAGCTCTGCAGATTTTCTGAAGAGTGTGATTCCTTCGGGCGTAGTCAGCATTACCCCTTTTCATTTTGCCGCACCGTTTTGACTACCTGGTTATTTTCGGGGCTTTCCTCACGAAATGCTTCGTACAGGGCGCTGCATATCCCATGGATTCGACAGCGAGTACTATAAAGCGCATCAACATGTTCAGGAGTCACGACTGCTTCAGCGTCCATACTATAAACATTAGTATAATTTTGCTATTTCTTCAAAAATATAACTACTGACAAGTACGCCGATTGGGTTGGGCATAGCCAGCGCTATCCGCGTTGTCGGATGACGTTCGTAAGCGGCGGCATATCGACTGGCTGCTGCGGATGGAGCGCATTACGGCGCACCGTAATTTCCTCGACCGGACCCTCAAACCCGAAATCTACGGACGAATGGGTGCCGGTAACCTTCGGCCCTTTTGGAGAATCGGTGCCTTCGTCGGCGCCAGCATTAAAGTAGGCATAAGTCTTTAGTGGATAGCCCATGACCCTATTGTCTGTGATCTGCCTGTCGGAAGCTGCCACAAGATGCACTTCAGTGCCCTCGACCACATCCCGATTGCCGCGTGCATGCTCCATAACTGCCGCTAAACCGTTACTTATCTGTGTACCGCTTTTTGACCAGTCATCAAATAAAATAATCGTCGTATCCTTGCCGTTGCGGCGCATGCTATCCAAGCTAGTCAAGATGCGATCGTCGTATGCAGCGTGTTCTTCGGGTGTAAAATGGCTCATCACGCGGTCAAATAATAGCTCGGTGCTTTTCTTTGGACCGCCGACCATTTCGCCAGTACGAATCACGCCAAGCGGCACGCACAACTGTTGCTTGGGGTTGGCCTGCAGCTTTGTCTTCCAGAGTGTGGCAAAACCCGACGCAGCCTCATCTAGCTTGCCTTCCCCGATAAAATACAGGCTGTCGCGTAGCTCCTCTGCTTGCTGAGCCAAACGGCGGTCTTCCGGCTCACCACTCATACTCAAATCGGCTACGGAATCTTTAAAAAACTTATCCAGTTCCACTAAGCCCTCATGCTCAGTAAGCTCTATCCGTTCACTGCCCTCGGGTGTGATGCCCTGCTGTTCGACCCTGCGCACACTTACCGGGCTTCTCCAATACTCAAACGTATTGGTGCTCGTTTCATCTGCTACTGCATCCTTAAAGCGCGGCGCGTTTTCTACGTAGCCCCGCTCTTCGAATTCGTTCGCTATGCGCCGATCTTCAACACTCAGCGACGGCGCATCCATAGCGCTGCGCACCACGAGACGCATAATCCGCTGCCAGCGGGGGAGCTCAACTGCCTGGACTCCTTGGGGTTGTACTTCTTGGGGGCCAAACCTGTACGCGTTAAAATAGTCGCCTACATTATTCCCAGAGGGTAACGCTTCGCCAGTCTTGTGCGCAGGTAGTCCGGATTCCTGAAGGGGGTCAGCAACGTACTGCCCTCCCCCATAAACACTGTCTGTCTGATGACCTGGCAGGTTGCCTGGATGCAGGCCGGAATCTCTCATTGGATCACCAGCTGCATACATTTCATAAGGTGGAGGGATGGAATCTATAGATTGATCCTGCCAATTGTCGGGTGAAGGTGAAGCATTATCGCTTATCATTTATATAAAAATTACCATATTATTGATAATTTGTCTATAGTAAGTAAGGGCACTTATACCCTAGCATCACGGAATAAGGATATAATAGGCATTGCCGCATGCGCGACACAAAGGAGGTGTTATTTTGGCACAATTTTTGCACGTCGCATGTCTGCGCAGTATTAGGTAAGCATTACTCGCTTTAGGGGCCAGGCTCATAGCAAGCGCCCAACTAGCTGTCACGGGATAGGGCTATGCCCGAAAGAGAGGAGCGCGAAAGATATCCTGGCTATAGACGACACACTACTCCTCTCCATGCGGCTACTAAGTGTTATACTGCCTGTATATGTCCTGTCTCTTATACACATCTCCGAGCCCACGAGACGGAGCTACAT
>JARIHB010000190.1 GCA_029288515.1 Candidatus Saccharimonadota bacterium
GAGACAGAAGCTGGGCAGTGCTTTTTATACGAATATAAGCGCCAATACTCCAGCGCCGGCATCAGCCTCGGAAGATAGCACGGGCACGGGCTCAACGGGCAACTCAAGCAACGGAAATTCTGCCGGGAGTAATGGTAGCAATGGCTCTGACGGTTCGAGCGGCAATTCAACAACTACGCCACCGGCCTCCAGCTCACTCCTCGATTTTGCCGAGCAGATAAATGTAGGTAATACCAAAGCCCAGGTTAACGGGCAAGCAAGCGGGTTAGGACAGGGCTGTGCAGTAGTAGTGAACGCTCAAACGCGTACTGTAGGCAAACAAGAAGTGTGCACCTACACACAAGGTAATAAGATCGTAACGGTCACCTATCTGAACGACCGCGTTATTAGCGCTTCAAAAAGCGGTTTCTAAAAGAGGTTAGCGACAGATTGTGCTTTAGAAGATGCCAAAATCCGGCGAGCAACGCATGAACTATAGATTTATACTATTTTACTAGTATACTAGTAATTATGATTGTCTTTCGCCTTAGTATGCGTTCAGGAGTTCCGGCATACTTGCAAATTGTGCATCAGGTACAGCAGGCCGTACAGCTGGGCTTACTGCATGAGAATGACAAGCTGCCTACCGTCAAGGAAGCGGTACGCATGGTCGCTGTAAACCCGAATACTATCGTTAAAGCCTATAGAGAATTAGAAAGCCAGGGTCTGGTCGCAGGTCGGGTGGGTCTTGGTACGTTCATAACGGCAAACGCTACCGGGCCGCCGCCAACAGTACAACAGAAGCTGGCTAAGAAGCTCCTACAGTGGATAGATGAAGCCATCCAGGCCGGTTTGAATGAAGAATCCATCGAGGCGCTATACGCGGCAACGTTAAGAAATAAAAGGAGGGATGCATTAGATGGGGCAAGCAACAGAGGATAGGGGAACAGTTCATACTGTCGGCCTCGGCAAGCGCTATGGATCATTCTGGGCGCTGCGAAATTGCGAAATCGTTATCCCTCGGGGAGGCGTGTGCGCATTGGTTGGCCCAAATGGTGCCGGCAAGACAACATTGCTCAAACTCTTGACTGGCTTAAATCGGCCCACTGAGGGTTCGGCCACTGTACTCGGCCAGACCCCCAAGCAGGAGTCGGACTATCTGGCTGAAATCGGCTATCTGGCGCAAGAAGTGCCAATGTATAAACAAATGACGGCGGCACAGCATTTGGAACTGGGCGCACATATGAATAAGCAGTGGGATGGTCAGCTGGCCGTAAAGCGGCTTACCGGTTTAGGCGTCCCGCTCGATAAGCCGGTGGGCAAGCTGTCGGGTGGTCAGCGTGCGCAAGTGGGGTTGGCTATGGCGTTAGCCAAGAAGCCTAAACTTCTCTTGCTGGACGAACCTGTTGCTGCCTTAGACCCGCTTGCCCGCGTCGAATTTCTAACATCGCTCGCCGAGGCAGCGGCAGACGCCGCGGGTGAGCTAACGGTCATTATGTCCTCACACCTACTCTCTGACCTGGAGCGCGTCTGCGACTTTGTAGTTATCTTGGCCGCCGGCAAAACGCAGTTGAGTGATGAGATTGACCATGTCCTTAAAACTCACAGGATATTGATCGGGCCGCGCACAGCCGAAACGGCGAACCCGGCGTATACGGTCATTAAGGCATCTCATGCCGCCAGTCAGACAGATTTGCTTGTGCGGCTCAACGACGTACAATTCCGGAGCGCACCATGGCATGTACGTGAGCCTGACATAGAGGAGATCGTACTTGCCTATATGGGTCAGACAAAAACAGAAGGAGGCGTGCAATGAACTGGGCTATGTGGCAGCAGCACAAGAAGCAATGGATGATCTTTGGCGGCCTCATAGCCGCATTCGCAGTATTCGCCGTGCCAACGGGTATGCACTTTTGGCATGTGTACCAGCAGGCTTTGGCTGGATGTGCTGCCGCAGCCGATTGCGATCAGCTAGCCGATCAGCTCTTCCGGCATGGGCATGATGCCAACATATTTGATATCACCAAGTTTGCAGTCTTATTTATGCCTGCTTTGCTTGGCATATTCTTCGGCTTGGCCCTTGTTGGCCGTGAATATAATGATGGCACAAACCTGCTGGCCTGGACACAAGGCGTGTCACGCCGCAGATGGTTAAGTGTCAAGATAGGCTGGACTGTGGCCATTACGGCACTGGGCGCCGGTATCATCGCGGCACTGTCTACCTGGTGGTGGCGAGCCGGCAATGCTTTGTACCTCTCGAAATTCCAGCCGCTCGACTTTGCCGTACAGGGCATTCTGCCCGTGGCGCTTACTATATTTGCAGTTGTTGCCGCCATCGCTTTAGGCGCATGGCTCAAGCGGACACTGCTGGCGCTCGGGATTTTAGTGGTGATACTTTTGGTTGTGCAGATCAGCGTGCCCACCTATCTACGGCCGCACTACGCGGCTCCGCGCGTTTATACTGAGCAATTGGTAGTGCAGGGTAACAAAAACAGGGACCACCGCCCCGACCAAGCGCCCGTACCAGCGCACACCGGTGCAATTTGGGTTAACTATTCAGCAGTTGTGGATAGCGACGGTACGGCCCTCAACTGGGTCAACCCTCCGGAGGAATGCTCGTACACTATAGAAGAGGCTTCAACCAGGATTCATAACGAAGAGCGGTCTGGCGGTACGCCAGATGTGTACATCGATCGTGAAGGCGGCCCCGCAGTACACTTCCGCTGTCTGAAGGAAAAGGGCTATCACTGGGAGGTCCGTTACCAGTCAGCTGACCGGTACTGGAAATTCCAAATCATTGAATCGGTACTGTACCTTGCTTTGTCGGTGCCATTCGTAGCAGCCACCTACTGGCTGGTATTGCGGCGTGATGCGTAGCACGGCTCGCCGCCACTATTACTGTACTGTTCGGAATACCGCCGGCTGATCATGGAGTGTTTGTTAAAAGTTTGACGTCTAATCTACAATATGATTATGAGCAAAAAACCAACACTCCAGAAAAAATCAACACCATCAGTTAGGCGCGTGCCGCGGGCTGCGGCCAAACGTACGGTAGCCCGTAAGCATTCCCCGTTGCTTACTTTCATGTTGCGGCCAAAGGTGAGTATTGTTTCTGTGCTCTCGGTAGTTGCCATTGCGGGTATTGTCATTGGGACGTGGCCCGGAGATGCTATCGCCCAGGTACCGGCAGGTAATCCGCTTGCCATTGCACATAGAGGAGGGCCAACCAACTTCGGGCCCGAAAATATCCGTCCAACGTTTGTGAAGGCGGCGAAAGCAGGGTATGACATTGAACTCGACGTCCGTTTCTCTAAACCGAATGCCCAGGGGCTGCGCACACCATGGATCCTGCATGATTGGGCCCTGGATCGTACTACAAACTGCGCTGGCGGACTTAACAGTAAGACCGATGACCAACTTTTAAAGTGTTATGTAACCAAAACTGAGCGGATTCCCACCTTGCATGAGGCTCTCTTGGCTATCCATACTGCGAACGCCAAAACGCACGTTATTATTCATGTCCAGCCGGAAGATATGCGCGAAGTTGACGCACTTGAGGTTGGTAAACGGGTACGCTGGAATAATATGCAAGGCCAGGTGGTTGTTATGAGCTGGCTGCCGCAACACCTGGCCTACTTTAAGAAGATGGAGCCGACCTTGCCTCGCGCCAGAATCTTTTTGAAAGGAACAGATTGGTATTCAGACCCCAATGCGCAAGGCATTCTGGTTGATACGTCAGAGCTGACGGCTGCCAAGGTAACGGAGGCAAAGGCAAAGGGTTTAACTGTCTACGGCTCGGCTGAAACGCCGACCGACTACAAGGTGTTGCAGACGGCCGGTGTATACGCAAATATCTGCGACGGGCCGGTAAACTACTATAACTGGGTTAAGGCCAACCCCATCTAAGCAGCATAGCCTTTCGCTGGTTTATGGCACATCGGTATAGTCTTTTTGTGTTTGCATTGTAGCGAACGTAGTACCATATGAGTACGTAACAATAACATGGGGGTACTATGAAGAAAAGAGTAATACTGTCAGTACTAGCTGTGGCTGTTTTGGTCCTCGGTGCGGTTAGTTTTGCCAACAGCAGGAATGTATCGGCAAACCAGAATCCTAAAGACATCGTAGGCGTGTGGGAAGTAGATGCCGATGCACCGTACCGGCCACATCTATTTAGTTTTCACGCCGATGGCACTATGACCACCACCAATCCGACCAACGTCCAGGAGAATCCGCAGCAGCCGCACGGCGGCACGAATGACAGCCTGGGCATGGGCGTATGGCGTGTAGAACACGAGGGCGGCAAACGCTATATCGTCGGCACGTTTGAGCAGCTCAATGCTTTTGCTGACAATCACCAGCCAACCGACAAGCTGTCGGTGAGCTTTAAGGTTCAAGTTAGCGGCGATGACTTTTCTGGTCCGGCGTCGGCGAGCGTTGGCGCGCAGACTGTTCCATCGCATCTTACCGGCACTCGCGTCGAAATTGACGAAGCGGCAGTTGACGCCTTGTAACAACAAAGCCACCCAGTGCCGTTTGTTAAAATTCGTACAGCTTTTAAAGGCTGAGTATTATTCAGTGTATTTTTTATAACGCCCTTTTCTACCGGCGTTAGTGCCCCGCGTTTTCCTCTTATGAAGAACGTGATATTTATCACATTTCCCCCTTCTCGCTTACGCTTGATTTTAGTAGACTCGTTGAGTAAACGGCCCCGATTCGGTTACGGGGATCGTTTTTAGTTTAGCCGCAACCTGGAAAGGGGAATTGTAATGCATACGATCACGTATATCGCGTGGTTAGGCGCTGCCGTGTCTTTGTACGGCACGTCCCGCTATATTATCGGCGTTCTAAAAGATGGCACGCGGCCACGGCTGGCGTCGTGGATTGCGTGGTTTATAGCCAACACCGCAATGATGTTCGTAGCGCTAACCAACGGTGCGCACGCTGCGGCGATTTTTGATGGACTAAGCGCTGCAGGCAATGCCGGGGTGTTAATTGCAGGCGCTGTCAAACGGGCAGGGCATAAACCAAGCGGTGCTATGGACTGGACCTGCTTGGCGGTGGCAGCTACCTGTTCCCTAGTAAACGCGTCGTTTCCGCAGTTGGCGATGATTGGCGCTCTGATCGCAATGTTCGCTAACTTGGTGGCCACCTGGCCGACAATGATACACGCCTGGCAGGAGCCGTTCGCCGAAACCTGGCAGCTGTTTGCGGCTAATGCTGGCGCCAGCTTGCTGGGTGTTATTGGTGTGAGCGCTAGCGGTGGTTTCAGAATCACAACCATTGCTGGGCCGCTGGTGGCGATGATCGGCAACATTGCGCTCACAACCATCGCCGTGGGGCGGCGTTACCGCCGCGAGATAACCGCTGAAATTGCCACCCTCCAAGCCGAAGTGGCCGAAGAGGTCACCGAACTCGAAGGCGGCGCAGCCGAACTGGGAGAAATCCTAGGGGAGGAACTGACCGCAGCCGCGGCGACAGTGGTGGCTGCCACAGCCGGCCCTTCTGCCAAAAGGCTAGCCCGCCAAAGGAACGCCTTAATAGGGTCACGGGCGGGCGCGTAGCACGCAGCCATGTAGACCAAGCGGCTATTCAAAAACGTATTTGTATAAAAATTGCTCCCAGGATTGCTAATGCTACGCTCAGTATCTTGACCCAGAGCTGTTCCTTTTCTTTTAACAGCGTATGCTCGCCCACGAGCACCAGAATCAGAAATACCTCACTGATAATCACTACGCTGCTAGCATCATGGAGTGAGAGTGCCTTATTGAGGGCTAAATTTGCAAATGTCCCCAGGCCACATGCCAGCAATACGATACGCCAATCATCCCGGAACAGCTTCTTAATACGCGTACTCGCCTTTGGCATCAGAACAAAATTGAGGATTGTTGCGGGCAGAAAAGTCGCAAAAAATGTCAGGCTGGCCACGCTAAACGAATGTAACAAGTATTTTGTTGTGATAATAATGAGGGCAGCGAAAATGGTAGAGGCTACTATTAATATGATGCCAGTCATTGATTGCGGCCGTTTAAACCGATGGATGATGACAACGCCTGCAAGTATAGTGAGAACAGTGCCTGCAAGCTGTGACCAAGAGAACGCAGCCCCCAAGAAGATGATGCTTAATACTAAAACCCAGGCCAAACGGAGTTTTCCAAGAGCTCCGATTAACGAAGCCTCTAAATGGTTCGTTGCCTTAAATAACAAAAGATTATGGCATACGATCAGTACGCCCACTAATATAGCTAATGACCACGCGCCCAGCTCGTTTGACACTCGCAGATCGGCGAGCATGAAGGGTAGGGTAATCACAGTACCGACTAAGCTATAGAAGAATGAAAACGCCCAGGCATCCTTCTGACTGCGGAGCAAAAAGCGCCCCAGTAACGTTTCAGCAGTATAAAGCGTACCAGTCAGGGCAGCAAAAAAGAACCACATGAGAGCAATTATAGACTATGTGGGTAAGTCCTTACTAAGGGTTAGGAGGTAAATTTACGCCTTGTAGTTTACTAATCCCAATTGGAGCATAAAATCCAGGTCGTTGCTGTTGTGCCAGGCCTCGATAATTTTACCGTCCGATATACGCAGCAGATCAATGCCAACGAGCGTTATGGGCGTCCCGGGCTTGGTGTCGGAACCGGGCATACCGCCCTGATAGGTGCCTGTCGCCTCGTTGCGTCCCACTACCCACTGGCCATCAACAATCGGGCCTTGCTGTGTTTTAAATGTTAGCTCGCTAAAAATAGCCCGGCTTGCTTGTACCTTTTGGGCAACCTCACCCGGCCCGTGCCAATCCGGCTGGCCGCTGCCGCGGTGAAATACAAAATCGGGCGCAACGATATCGTGTGCTATGGCTGTGTTGCCGTTCCATAATGCAACCCATTGTTCGTATAGTTTTTGTGATTCTGTCATGCAGTTCTCCTTTGTGCCGTCTCATTTTAATACATCCCCGGCGAGACTGAAATGACGTCGCGAATCTCTGTCCTGAGTCCCGCCGATCGTGAGGGGTACTCCGCAGTATTTTATTGCTTTTTGTACGATAATAAGTTATTATATGTAAATGTTTGAGCTTACTCCTGAAGCACCAAGCGACTGTGGACAAATCTGTCCCATAGCGGCTGGCCGCCAGCTCAGTGATTTAAGCCGTCAATATCTTCCGCCAGAAGCATGGCTGCCTGCAACACCCGAAGAACAGAGCGTAATGGGTCCTTATTCGACCGACGCTGTCCGTACGATTGCAAGCAACTATCGTCTAGCTGACGTTTCCACTCCCCAATACATGCCAGCCATCGAGAGTCCTACTATGTATGAACTGAATGCCATGCAGTGCACGCTAGCCAGCGATAGATCCATTACGCCAGGCGATACAGCGTTACTCACTAGGTTGGCGGCGCAACGCAGCCAGAAACAAGATGAGTTTGGTGCTTTATCGATTGAAAGGCAACAGCAGTGGGCAGAGCTTGCTAAACCTGTGCTTGATGTGGCTGCTTTTAGCTTGATCGAAAAAAATCCCGAATTAGCCAACCTTGAAAGATTTGCCGCCATCATGGAGGCACGCGAGGAAAAAGACGATTCTCTTTCACTCGCGCGAGAGCTTGTTGAATCTACAAAGGATATCAACCACGTCCATATGCTCGACCACGTGCAATTTTTCATTGCCCGCCGTGCTCTTGAGGCTTGTGGCGGCCCGATGGAGTACAGTATGCCGCGCTTCTTTAATAGGTGGGGAACGGTTCGGGGTAATGCCTGTCCTCATGGTGAGCGCACTGAACAGTACTTTGCCGCGGAGAACCAGACTGAACAGAACCGCTAGCTCATAGTAGATGCGGCTAGTATTGAAGGCGAACGTACTATTTTTTATGGAACTAGGTCATATCAGAAGCGATCCTTGAAGCGAGATGCATGTTTACGGGCCTCCGCAGGCAGCACGGCTTTTGTTTTTGTGTGATCAACGAGACTCAACAAAGTGAGCGTTATTTCCGTGTACCCTTCAGCAGGGGATAGCTCACAAAAGTAATTAAAGCTATGTCGACCAAAACATTAATGTATACGCCGTATATTAAGGACATCAGCGCCTCGTATGCTATCCATGCAGTAATACCGTATACCAACATTTTGCCAAGCTCTCTATCCTTTTGCTGCACTGCCCGGCGGCCTAACAGCAGAAGCAAGACGCTAAAACCTATAAACACCGAGCCGTAAAGCCCCCGGCTCCATTCTTTAAAGGATTCTGTTGGTACAAACTTCCGGTAGACAGGCAAGCCCTCGAGCCCAAATACTGAATAGAAAACGCCAAAAGCAATTCCGATTAGCCCGGCAATGGTTATCCACCACAGAAAGCGCTTCTGCTTCATATACCTATCATACACCCAGTCACACGAATGGGCGACGGAGGAAGTCTTTTGACGGGCGATTCATTTCTTGCTGATTTACGTAGTATTTTGGCAGCTACTGGTATTCTCACTATCTTAGCCTCAGGAGTGCTAACAATGACCTATACTATGCATTATGCGCAGTTATGCCGAGCAGTATACCAGTTACGTACAGCAGCCAGGTGACGGCCCGAACCTCGGCAAGCTTACTACGTTGGATGTGATGGTGACAAAACGATGCCCTGAAGATTGTGACTTTTGCTGGGCGCTTGCTCCGCGGTCTCAAGATGGTCGTCCGCAGTTAACTCTCGACGCTGACTATAGCCCTGTATGGGACATGGATCCTGTAAAAGCAGATAGGCTTATTCAAGAGAGCGAGGGTTACATCAGGAAGGTGGTGTTTACCGGGGGAGAGCCGAATATATACCGGCACCTCGCTGGCCGTACTCAACTGGTGCGCGCTGTGGGGGCTAAGTGCGTAATTTCGACAACGGGTTTAAGCGAACGGCAATTTGCCGCTGTCGATGCACACGTACCCCATTACGCAATTGCTTTTGACGGCCCGCCTGCTGTGCACGATAAGACTCACGCAGGACCGTATGGTGCACGCGGAGTGGCTGCGCGAGCGATACGTACCATGCAAATGGCAGAGCGAACAGAAGCGATGGGCGGCTTTAGCTTACATACCTTAGTAAATAGGGAAACTATAACGGCTATCACTGAGATACCAACGGTACTGCAAGAGTATGGAATCCATAAACCGGCTATGCGTATCAAATTATATCAGCAATCTCCCGCAGGACAGCGCTTAACACCGCAGGACAATATGCGCACAGGGGTGACTACCGCTCAGCTCATTCAAACCGCACTACGACTCAAATTGCGAATGCCCTACGCGCAAGTAGTGCCAGTACCGTGGATGCAGGCGAGCCATAGGGGGGCGTACATACGACCCAATGGCAATGCCTACACCATCGCCGTTAATAGCGAGACACGACTACCAGAGGAAGTCCCATTGGGTAATGTGTTTGAGGATGGGTTGGGTTTTCAAGGATTGTGTCGCAGATTTACGGCGGAATATCACCAACGGCCCGCATTTGTACTACACGATCGTGAGACAGGAGTACCGTTTTCATTTGAGCAATGGGTGCATCGTGCGCACGCTCATGCTATCGATGATTGGCTAGCTGAAAGCAACCCTGAGCCCGTTACGGAAGATGTGCGAGCCGACATGTAATAATTATCATGGCAGTAAAAGCGCGCCGGGGGTACCGAAGAAACATCGGCACACTTAGAAAACTTGATAGCAAGCGGCAGCCTGGCTGTTAACCAGACGGTATATGTACATCTTGCCGGCTGGCTACGTAGCCCAAAATTGAAACACCATTTTTCCGAGTCTCGTGGAAATGTATCAGAAATTGCGTGAGCTGGAGAAACAGTATGCTTAACTTAAAACTTCGGACATTCGCCGCGAAGCAACGCAAACCCCTTTTTCATGGCTACAAACTCAATGTTATCCAAGCCTTTGTCGTCGGTGGCTGCATTGATAAGCTCATCTTCTGCAAACCAGCCATATTCAGAATGGTCTTCTGGATCGAGCTTTATATGTTTCGGATCTTCAATAAAAGTGGCAAAATAATCTACCTCGATAGAGTGAGAACCCTTAACCTCGTTGATATATGTGAAGGCAAAAAACGGATCGCCAACTTCAACGGTCATGCCAAATTCTTCAGTAATTTCGCGCTTCAGGCCCGCGACAATATCTTCCCCATAGTCAATGTGGCCGCCAGGCAGCTCATATACATTAGGCAAGAATTTCTTTGTGGCCGCACGCTTGGGTATAAAAACTTTTTCAACGCCATCAATCTTGCGATGTATAAATGCGCAGGCGCTGATTACTTGCTGGCCTCGCGCTGGGGTTTCGCTGTCGTGAGAAGTTTTGTTCATAGCTTCAGTATATCAAGCGGGCTCGAAAAGAGACACATGGCCAGCTGGCACCCCTTGGTTACGGCTGTATTTCCAGATCATAGAGGACTTTGGTGGCTCTCATGGTGTACGCGACGAGAATCGCTTGAAATCTGTGGTCGATGCGCCTCGTCAAAAAGTGTTTGGTAAAGAACAATATCCTACGGTCTGCGAAAAAGCAGCGGTGTATCTGCGCAATATTATTGGCGACTATCCGTTCAGTGATGGGAATAAACGGACAGCATTAACTGTTTGCGGTATATTTTTAGCACGAAATGGTACAACCCTTACCACTAACCCAAAGGATTTAGAAGATTTTACAGTAAGCGTGGCGACCGACCATTTGACTGTCGCGGATATTACCCTGTGGCTTGAGGGTCATACGGACTAAAAACAAACAAAAATGCCAACAATAAAGTTGACATTTTGTATAGTTACTGGCTGGACATTATCGCCGAGGTTAAATCCTGTAGATCGCACAGGACTGATTGGCTAATAATAACGTTCAATTACTTGGTGCAGGCCGTCGCTAGCTTTATTTGGTCCTTTCTTGAGAAGCGATTTGACTTGCTCAAGCGTAAACCACCGAGCGTCATCGACTTTCCCTGCTTCTAGCCTTTTGGGAGTTTGATTCGACTGCGCTTGATATACTTTTGTAAAGCGTTTCAATCTATGACCTCGCCATGTCTCGTCGGTGGCATACTTGCCGATTTCTTTAAGTGCAATACCATCTAGCCCAAGCTCCTCTTTCAGTTCTCTTAAGGCTGCCTGGTCATAATCCTCGCCACTATCTACATGTCCGGCTGCCGAGTTGTCCCAACAATCCGGAAAAATGTCCTTGGCCGGACTGCGGTGTTGAAGTAAGATTTCGCCAGCATCATTGGTAATCATGATTCGAACTACCCGGTGCCGAAGGCCTTGATCCCAAGCCTCCTGCTTGGTAGCGGAAGCTACTGGGCGGTCATCTTCATCAACAATTTGGATGAGTTTACTCATGTATTGGATTATAACAAAATAACGGCCTATGAAGCCGATATTTTTTGTATTGGCAAGACAACTAACGGTGGCATTGCCACGGTACGATTCACACTAAGAAACGGCCGTATCTGTATTATCGGTGCAGGGTACTGGCGGAAAGGAAAGAAACTATATGACAAACGTTAAATACACAGACGCTCCCGCAGACATTGAGCAAGCACTTGAGAACGCTATGACGATTGATGATGTATTGCCATCGCCTTCTGAGCTCGTCCGCAAGACAGAGAAAGAAAAGATCACCATTGCTATAGACAAGAATAGCCTCGAGCTATTTAAAGAGTATGCGAACAAGCATAACGCTAAATACCAGACCATGATCAACGGCGTGCTTAGTTCTTATGCTGCTAAGTTTCTAAGCCATAAGTAAACCTGACGACTAATATTGCGACTGGCGCACAAAAATCTTATCGGTTTCATTCGCCATGAAGCCTGCGATTACTTTGGGTGGTTTGGCGTAGAACTTTACAAGCGTCTCTAGCTGATCATCTTCCAGAATATTCCAATGGCTATAACCGCCCATGACTGGAGATCTCGTTCCAAGCCTTAGTTTTGTTGCCCGACTCGGCGATTCAGGACGTTGGCTGAATCACTTAACTTACGCAGCGGCCTGGTAGTGTAACAATAATACTATTCGACAGTAATGAGCTTGAGCCAGAGCGCCAGATAGAAAAGAATGACATAGATAAATGGGAGAGCGATAATTGTCCCTATAATGCGCTTTGGCCATGGGCTATCCTTTTGTTCAACTCGGCGCGTCGCTTCGGCCGTATCAAGTTCGGGGTACATGAGTAGCAACCTGCTGCGCCGTTCAAAGGCTATAGCACGTTCAATGGTCATGAGACCATATAAGCCGCGCAGTCCTAGATATAGGAGTATGCTAGCAAGTATAACTGTGCCTATACCATTTTTGGATGCCTGCGGCCCAGTGATATTGCTTCCATTCGGGAAGAAAATACCATCAAAGATATAGGCGAATAGTGGCAGCCCGATGGCAACCGCTATCATTGCTAATGCCCGGCGTCGCTTCTTTTTGCGAGCAAACGTTAATTCATTAGCCTCCATGAAACTAAGCGGATCATACAACTCTTTCGTGAGTTCCGCTTTAGAAGGGCGATCAATCTCGCGTTTTATATTTTCTGATGAACTATGAGACATGACGCTACTATATCAGATATAAAGACTTCCGAAGAAGTCCTTATAGTGCTTATGCTTGGCTGGGCATTGCGGACACGTTTCGAACGGCGGTGATTGAACGGGAGCGGGATGAACGGCTCAAAGCGTTGGTGGAATCGTTCAGCTTGGACAGTAACTTGCTGGTCGTCTGATCGAGCTATTGGTCGACACTAGGAGTTTTATCTGGCTGATGCCGGTACGCAAGAGCTTTCTTAATTGCGAGTGTCATCTTTACATGTCCATATTTATGTAGAAAAAGTTCACCATAATCCGGGCCGAGATTGCGCTGTAGGCTCCATATCCCGTCAGCTAGGTCAAGCTCAGGAGAACCGAACGTGAGTTGTCCGAAGTCTATGTAACCAATTTCTTCTTGCTCTGAAATTATTACGTTCGGAAGTGCTATATCTCCGTGTAGCAGTACATCATTAGGGCCAGCCTCAGGGAACACTCTAGTGGCGTCAATACTATGAAGCTGTCTCACGGCTGTGGCAAATACCTCAGTAATTTTAACCGCTGACCATTCGCCGATTAGCTCGACAAGATTCTTGCCGGGTAATTCGCTAATAAGTAGATAGTCACCGTCATCTGATTCGTAGAAATCAATTACCCTTGGAACGTGTAGTAAGGGTTCCAATTTTTGCAAGTTGTCACGTTCTGCTTTAAGTGTCGCGGATATCTTCAGGTAGTAATTAGCGCTCGGCGTTTCTATTTTAAAGACTTCATCCTGATTGGAGTGGATGTGTTTGCTGGCTTTAAAATCAACATCAAGTACGTCTGATAGCCATCTTTGGACCTGGGGGCTGAGCTGATACATCGGTACTATCATAGCATTCTACGAGACAGCTAGAGGAGTGGCATAGATCCGGATAGTGAAACAAAATAAGAATATTTAATACTCATTTAAGGATTGCCTGAGGAGACTGTGGTATATTCTCCGCATGTCAGAGCTACTTATACAACCTACACTTGAGTCAAATGCACAAATATTTCGTGGTGTTGTAACCATGCCAGTCGAGAATGTCCTTCCTCAAGCAGAACAGCAGTTCATCGCAGAGGTGCCGAATGAACCGGTACTACCTCATGTAGCCCGCCATCGATCTGCTGAAAGTGTAAGCCTCGTCGAGCGCTGGCGTACCAGTACTGTTCGTCGTAAAATCGGTGTCCTCGCTACTGCTACCGCCGCTCTGCTTGCCGGTGGCATGGCATTTAATGCATCACCGGCCGCAGCCGACAGTGGTCAGGATTACACTATCACCGACGCTGCGGCAGGCGGGTACTTCTCACGGAATAGCCCGCACACTAATGACACGCCTCGTATTGCTGGCAAAGGTGTTTATCCCGGCGACAGAGTACGTCTTATTTGTGGCGTTACCGACGGCGATCCAGTCGGCCCCTACAATAATAAGACGTGGCACAAAATACTAAACCTGAGCCGCCCAGATCAAGGTGAATTCTGGGAGAATGACCATCTTTTCGACACACCCAACAAGGCAAACGAATTGGCGCCAGGAGAGAAGAATTGTAATAGCGCAGAGCAGGCTCCAGAACAACCTAGGTCTACTGTTAAGGGCTGCTACTACAATATAAAAGCACCGAGTAAGGATCTTACGTTTTACTACGAAGGTGACCATCGCTATTACGGCAATGCGTGGCAGGCTGCAAAGAACTGGTCTGACGCAGGGGCAGGTTTAAATATTCACCCCGGTAATAGCAACGATGCCTACATTAGAATTAAGGATGTAGACACCTCTGCAGATTGGGTCGCAAAAGCAGACATTCCAGAAGTTCCCGAGTTCGTAGGGCCGCATAAAACAACTTCATTCCAGCCGCGTATACTTAAATCTATAACAATACTGGTGAATATACGACAAATGGAAAAGCTTAAAAATGGGCCGAATGACCGCGCGGGTGACTTTAAGCGCACATATACCCTAACGCACGAAATGGGTCATACACTTGGCCTCGCACATCCGGATCAATATTGTGGATACTCGGAAACGAGCGTAATGGATCAGGGGACTCCCGACACCTTCAAGAGGGCTTTTAATACCCCTATGCCGTTCGATAAAGCAGAACTTAAGCAATTCTACAATTAGTACATAAGCTAGGTGGTAAGATATGAATATGCAGTACATTGGCCGCAATAAAAAAAAGTTAATTATAGCGGTCGTCGTCATTCTTCTTGTTGCAGGAGTTGTCGGTTTTCTTTGGCAGCAACGCAAAACTAACTCATACCATGCCGCACAAATGTGTGCAGAGTACGGGCCTACGCACGACTATTTTGACGGGCCGACCAGTATTCAAGAAATGACAGACGACTCTATAGCGGTCGTGTTGGCGACTGCAGAAGACCCGGATATGCTTGGTAACTCACTGTATCCAGACGGTTCTAAACCGACATTAAAGATAAAAGAGGTGCTAAAGGGCGATGCACGGGTTAATGATGTAGTTTCTATTTGCGCTGGGCTAGGCCTTATTAACCTGCAACCCGGCGAACACCCGACGATTGTGCTTTTTGCAGAGGGCAAGGACGGCAATACATGGATACCTGTTCGAGGGTCAATTGGGGTAGTACCTCAGGATAAAGATGGACGCTTTACGCCTAAAGGCATGAGCCAGGAGCCTAAATCAGTTACGATTGATGAGCTTCGGAAACTTGCTAAGTAATGACGAATTGTAGTTTTGGCATGGATACTAAAAGGTGTCAGCATCCATGAGCAGGCAGAGCACAAGCTATGGATGGTTGGGGTGGGCTGTGGCCGCTATCATTCTCATGTTCTTCATTTTTTCGCCGCGAGATAAGAATAAAGAGAGTAATACGATAAGCGACACCACGCCTACAAGCTCATACTCGCAGCCTGCAGCGGAAGATACTAATACTGCGTTAGTTCAATCAGCCGACGCGGAACCAGCCGCGCCGAGCAATTCTTGGCACTGTGTTGATGCGACATCCTATAATCAAAATGCTTACGATGATAATAAATGTACGAATGGCAGTGAAACAAAATATGTGAGTGATTCACAGGCGGTATCGCTTGATCCGAACTATTCACCGGGCAAAGCAGGCGCAGCATACTACAACAATCAGTAGTCGTTCATTAAATAAGTAATCAGTAGGGGGGTATACCCTAAACTAATATGCTTTTTTCGAGAATGAGTATGATTCTTTTGCTATGCCGGAAGTATTCATGAACAGTTTTGAATGTTGTAGTTGGCCTACCTCCGTGGCCACGTAGGCCAAAATTGGAACACAATTTGGCCGAGTCTTATCATAATGTATCGGAAATTGACGGAACTAGAAGAAAAATATTCAGGAATTCAAAATGCCAAAATCACGCAATGATTTTTTGGTCGTCTCAGGTAATTTCTTTGAAGGTAGATTGTTAAAGGCTACCCACTCAACATCGCTAAAGTCGTCGCCGGCTGTGACCATTATTTCCGCTGCCGGACGGGGCATGTCAATGCGAAAGATGTTGAACTGCATATTAACGAGCACACGTTCGTTGGTGTCTCGCAAAGTTTTTTCCGCTGTGTCTGATAAAGAGTCGTCAATATGAGTAATTTTAGCATCGTCAAGAGTCAGGCCTACCTCCTCTTTGACTTCGCGCTTTACAGCATCAAGCAAGCTTTCTCCCGGCTCCACCCCTCCACCCGGAATAAGCATGTATCCAGGGTAGACACCGCCAGGCTTGCTTTTTCCAAGCAAGATATATCCGTCATTACTAAAAATGAATGGGCTAACAATTTGTCGCTGAATAGTTCGCATACAAGCAGTATACATGTTCGAAAAAGAAATCATGGCCGCCACGAAGGATTCGAACCCAACTTTATAGGTAGAAAGCTTTGCAAAATAAAAAGTGCTCCAACCTTTGGAACACTTTCTTACCTGTTACTAAACTTGGCTGGGCATCGCGGACACGTTTCGACAAGCGGCTATTGAGCGTGAGCGGGATGAACGTTTGAAAGTACTAGCCAACTCATTCAGCCTGGCTGATAATTTAGTGGGCGCGTAATCGATATATTGTATGATTTTGACAAATAAGCTATTGTATCGTATATGAGTGCAGAGAGTTATATCGATTCCATTAGACCGAAATTGGCAGAACAAGAGGCACACAACAGTAAAGTCGAGGCAGTAGTCGGCATGCTAGGCCGGCTGATCGAGCGCCACTTTGAATTTGATGATGACAGTGATAACGAGCCGCTGCAAACGCCTTCAGTGAACATAAGACCAGAGGATCCTGATGAGGAAGTATGGTTTAGACTTCGCGACAAAAATGGCTATGAAATCCCGCGAGCGCAGGCGGAAGCAACAGCCGACAAAGTAGCGCTTGTTGGCTATGCTCAGTTTAGAGTCTTTAGCCGGCAAACGAACAGTGTTGCCTTTACTATTGCTATAGAGCCGCCCCAGGTAACCGGTTACGACGACCAGCCTCTGCTTGCTGCCGAACTTGATGGTGTTATCGCCGATTTGCAACGCTACGAGGATGCGCTTATTACTCAGCGGTCTGAGCAATAACGTTGCCAGCCGATTATATAGAAATAAAAAAGCCGCGTAAACGGCTCTTTTGGCATAAGCTGATTGGCTGGGCATGGGTCTCTCAGGTGGAACACTTATCCACAAGTGTGGCTCGAATAGCGGCCAAATTAGAAACACTTAGCATTCAAGAATATATTGCGCAGGATGCGCTAAAATCTAATTCCCTAGAGCTGTAAAAATACTTGGATCCTTAACGTCTAATTCATGCAGCGCCGTTCTACTAACAAATCTAAGCGCCGTATGCTCTTCGCTAATTGCAAGTTGATCTATGTTAGTTGCGTCTAGCGTTACCGAATAATTTGTAACTTCAACTGTATTGCCATCGAACGGTCGGAAGAAAGTCCACTTTCCGAGTTCTTGTCCGACCGTAGCTTTTTGGTTAAGCTCTTCTTCAACTTCGCGTCCAAGCGCTGCTGTATCATCTTCACCTGCCTCGACGAGGCCACCCGGGAGATCCCAGTTAGACTTTCCATCAGCGCGTGCTTTTCCGTCGCGTTGCAGAAAAAGAATATCGCCTTGGTCATTAGTAATTACAGCTTTCACTGCGTGTTTCGGTAAATTTTTTTCCATAAACTAATTATATAACAGATGGGGATTATAGCATGAGGGATTCGAACCCAATTAACAGATGGATAACCATGACAAACAAAAAAGCGCTCCATTTCTGGAACACTTTTATATCTGTTATTCAAACTGGCTGGGGATGAGGGATTCGAACCCCCGATCACGGGACCAGAACCCGTTGCCTTACCGCTTGGCCAATCCCCAACAACAGGGGCTATTGTACCAAATAGTGTTTGATTTTACCAGGGTACGTTAGCGGCGGATGAGGTTGACGAGGGCGGGCATGGGTAGTTGGTCTGTTGGATGGTGGCGGTTGTAAAGCTCAACCATGCAGGCAATGGGATCTTCGAAGCTAAAGTCGACGGCTGAGTGAAGGCCGGTCACAGTTGGCCCCTTCTGACGACTCCAAGCTGGGTCGGTATGGTCACTGCCATCGTCGGGTCCGCCATGGTAATAGGCGCGGAGGGGCATAGTACCGTCAACTGCTTCAAGGCTGTGTAATTGTTCGTCCGACGCAATAAGCAGGTTTACTTCTGAAGTACCTTTATAGCCCCGAAGGGGGAAGCGTTTGGAAAGTGCGTCGCCGGTAGTTCTAACTCCCGTTTTGAGCTGGCCTCCGCTTTTGGACCAGTCGTCCAGGTATACCGTGCGAGTGTCTGGCCTGTTGTGCACCTGTCTAGGCTTTGTGACGACACGTGCTTGGTTATCTGGGTCGAGGTGCTTCATAACACCTTCAAACACGCGGGCATCGCTTTTTTTCCTATCGTAATCACTCATTCTAATTGACCCAACGGGTACGAAGATCTGATGCTTTGGGTCTTCTTCCAAATAATGGCTCCATAGTTCAGCTACGCCGGCAGTTGCCGTATCAAACTCAGCCGAACCTATAAAACGTAAATGCGTATGAATAAATCTTGCCTCGTCCGCATACGCCTGCGCATCTGGATGATCGATATCGGCCATCAGATCGGGCGCGGCCAGCAAAAAGTCATCTAAATTTATCAGCGCCTCGCTTTCGGTCATAGTGCGCCGTCGCGCATCGTCGGGTATGGAGATGTAACGAAACTGGCGGCTTGCTGTCGTGGATTCCCAGTACTCTATAGATGCATCGCGCGACGGGCCACTGAGGATTTCCTGCATGGTGGGCGCTATCTGGGCGTATGCATTGCCGTCCGGAAGACCTACATATAAAGCGTCCGGATTGTCTGGGGGGAGGTCGGGGCGGCGCCATGCGTCGATCGGTAGGTATAGATCGCTAACTTCACTAGTGTAATGAGGAGAGTCGTGGGTTGGTAAGAAAAACGGCGCCTGCATACTGTCGTATGTGGGCGCCGTTTCAAAAGAGTTTTGGCCTGCGAAGGGGGAAATATGATCTGGCTCATCGTTCCGCCCTTCGTTGTGCGGTCTGTATTCCATACAAATACCATACATGGCTTACATTGCTACGTCCAGGATTTTAGATGCCGGGAATACGGTACAATATGCTTATGCATCAACAGCCTTTGCATCCCGCCGTTGTCCTTGGAGTAGTGGCGCATGCTGATGACCTGGAGTGTAATGCCGGCGGTACTCTGGCAAAGTTTGCCCGTGATGGCGCCGATGTCTATTGTTTGGTTCTCACAGATGGATGCAAAGGCACGGCCGATCGTACGCTGTCGTCGGCTAAGCTGGCGCGTTTGCGTCAGGAAGAGCAGCGGGCGGCAGCAAAAACGTTGGGTGCAAAGGACGTATTTTTTGGCACGTACGAAGACGGCGGTTTGGAAAATAGTCGAGTGGTCCGTCGCGACATCGTAAAGATGATCAGGCATCTTAAGCCGGATACGGTCATTACGTGGGACCCTTCAATGTTGTATTGTGCACGGCGGGGCATGATCAACCACGCCGACCACCGGGCGGCAGGGCAGGCCACGTTAGACGCCTTGTATCCGCTGGCGCGCGATCACGCTTCATTCCCTGAGCTGCTTGAGCAGGGGTATGAACCACATAAGACGGCGACAGTGCTACTGATAAATTTCACTACGCCAAATTATTTTGTAGATATTGCGGATACAATGGAGCAGAAAAAGCAGGCGATTGCCACCTATGTTACGCAAATGCACGATATCGCTAAAGCGCAGGCACTATTCGTTACCTTTGCCGAAGAAGATGCCGCTCTGTTTAACAACAGTGGTCTGCGGTATGCCGAGACGTTTGTGCGGATTGATATCAGTTGACTACCTGCATTAGGCGGCAGCAATAACGCCAGCCCGCTCCGGTGATATCCACGTACCGGCATCGCGGTTGCGCTTGGCGCCTAACTGGCGGGCGTTTATAAGGCATTTGACGATCGCATTGATTTGCACAGCATCCATGATAAAGAAGATGAAGTACATTGCCGGCGCATACAGGCTGAGCTTGAGCTTTTGCATGGTGTTGTGATGCTCATCGGGCCAGATAGTCCATAACACATACAGGGTGATGGTTACGTACCCGCCAAAGATAATCGCGAACGTATGATATGCCATCGATAGGTATATGACATATCCCAGAATAAATGGCTGGAGCAGCAGGGTCAGCTCGCTCAAAAAAGCCATAGGTATACGGTAGAGGGTGAGCATTTTGCTGTAGCGGTTGCTGATGTTGCCGAACATATAGCGGTACTTCAACAGGTTTTGCAGGCTGCCGAGCTTCCAACGGTAGCGTTGGCGGAACAGGGCTTTGTATGTCTGTACACCTTCGGTGCGGGTCACGACATCGGCAGCGTAAATAATGCGTTGGTCGCGGTTGCCATCGGCCATGATCTTCATGCTGAGGCCGATGTCCTCGGTTTGGGTGTCGGTGTCGTAGAAGCCAACGCGCTTCAGTACGTCGTAACGGTAAGTAGAAGCTACGCCGCCGATAATAAATTCGGAGTTAGTAAGTGTGTAGAATTTCTTTGAGCGATAGCCAACCATGTGCTCGAATTTCTGCAGCATGCCCAATATGGTGTGCTGTTCCACAATCTGTACATTGGCGGCCACGCCGACGATTTTCGGGTCGTGGAAGTATGCGACTGCCCGCTCGATGGCGCGCGAGTCTAAGGCCGAGTCGGCATCCAGCGTCATGGTTAGGCCGCCGCGTACGGCGTGCGTCAGCGCGTAATTCAGGCCAGCGGCCTTGCCGCCGTTCTTTGGGCGGGCAAGCAGCGTAATGGGCGGCAGGCCATCTTTGGTGCGATAGTACTCGCGTACCATTTTGCCGTTTTTCCGTACCAGGCGCACTGCTGTCTTAGCGGCGTTTTGAGCAATATAATCGCGTACCAGCTCGGCGGTGCGGTCGGTAGAAGCGTCGTCGATAACCACAATCGAAACATTTTTATACGTATTCTTACGGACTGTTTCGATGGTGTTAATCACACCCATCTGCTCATTATGAGCCGGGATCAGCACTGTAACGTGCGGGTCGGGTGGCAATGGTGTCGCAGACTTTTTCTTGGCAGGCCGGCCACGGCGCAGCTGCAGAATGTCGTACACGTTTGCGCCGGTTACATACAAACCCAGGTGGATGAAGTTAATCATACCAACGATGGTAAAAATCCAAACAATAATATCGCGAAACACTTATATACTCCCTGTTGCTGGCGGGCTAACCCCAAACCTTGACAGTAGGTTTGTTATTATATAACAGATTCATGTTTTTGTAAAGAGTATATGGTAATAGACAGCCAGATTGATCGCCTAAAAGAAAGGTAGTATACTCTGTAAAATTATGGCATTTGAAGATATTTCGGGGTCGAATGTGTCTGGATATGATAGTGATTTTGGAGTACCCGCATCCGGCTATGATAGCTGGCGGGCTGCTATGGATGGTCAGCCAGGCATGGCTACAGGCTCAGAGTTTTTACCCGGCCGTATGCATGCTGGCGCAGATGCAGCACTGATGCCTTCTGTTGACTACACGCCGACTTCTAGCGTTCCGGCAGGTGCATACCTCCGCCCACAAGAAGTTGAGGTTACCAAGCTAAGCGGATCGGCTGCCGAGGCGGCAGCGGCGGCTGCTTGCGCATTAAAGCCGCGCCTGCTGGGCGGAACTCGCTTTGTGGGTCCTGATTTGGAGCGGCCCGACATGCAGTACTTTCAGGAAGCGTGGGTAGATGAAATAGACCGACTCTCTGCCCGGAAGTTTGACGGCGAGTCGAGACCGGACAAAGCAGCACAAGCTATTCTAGATCAGGCCGATGCGGGCTTGGAGGAAATCG
>JARIHB010000011.1 GCA_029288515.1 Candidatus Saccharimonadota bacterium
GTCTCTATGGGCACAGATGATGCGATCTGGCGCATAAGCATCTCCTTTTGGATAACTACCAAATTTTTTATTATCCCATACTTTAATATAAATTACAATAACTACCTCTTGTAGAAAAATTTGGACTAGGCCCAAATGGTGATATAACTACTCATAGCTAGCTAACCATGAGAGAGTGACTATGAGACTTGACTATAACCGCCTGAATGACACGGATGCCTACGTAGAACAACAGATAGTCATTGGCCCATACGCCTACAATGTAAGCGCGGTTACTTCGTCCGGGCGACGAGAGCCAGGCTCCGAGCGCAAGGACAATGAAGACGCATTCAGTATCGTGCATACTGATGAGCAGCTGTATGCTGTTGTATTCGATGGAGCGTCGAGCCAGGTGCCGATCCCAAGACTTCAGGAACAAGGGTTGACTGGCGCACGCTATGCGTCGCATATGCTGGCGGAATTATTTGAGATGAGGCTGGCCAGACAAGAGGGATGTGGAGAGGCAACGCTACTGCTGAGTGGCTTAAATCGTACTATTGGAGAGCATTATAGAGACTACTTAGGCGTTGACTGCACTGACCTTAACCTGCTCCCCGCTTCTACGGCAACGATCGCACGATTTGACGCCCAGACCGACACTATGGATATCGGTCATGTTACCGACAGTTTTGCCATAGGGCTTTTTGATAATGGAACAACCGGCATACTGACCGACAATCGTCACCTACCGTTCGACACCGAAGTACTTAACCAGATACCGAAAATAGCAACCGAAGACCCCGCCAATCCACTCACGAACCGTCAAGCGCGCAACGATCCGCGTATCCGGGCACTGCTTATGGAGATGTTTCAAGGGAGACGAAATACCCCTGACGGAACTGGAGAAGGAGTAGTAAACGGCGACCCGCATATGGACCAATACATTGACGCCTCACGTTTCCCATTGGGGCAGATCAAAGCTCTGCTAATCGGGAGCGACGGCATTGTGCCACCAGGCATGAGCGAGCGCAATCAAGCTGATAGAACAGTTTTAATGCACTTTGCACGCTCTATGGGCGTGAAAGGCCTGCTGGCCTACACTCGCGCCACCGAAGATGCAGATCCCGACTGGACCCATGTGCGATACAGCCATGCCGACGACGCAACAGCAATACTGATAGAGCGCGCCTAGACTCATCAAAGGTAATACTAAAAGTACAGATGGGCGATTTACGGTGACAAATAGTCATCATATTCACACCAATTATTGTCAATAAATAGTTGCCATTTTGGCTAATACTTTATAAATAGTGCTAACAGTGTTATAACCAGTTTACTATGAGTATACAAACCACTTCTGAATTCACTGCCGGCGTTGCCGGTGTTTACACTGAACATTTAGCTGCCGGCCTCGGCGGGCTTATGCCCGATCTCGACGCATCCTTCCCGGCGGATCCGATCCCGCGCGACCGGCTGGAGCATATTATTACCAGTCCGGACTATGACCAGCTTGTTGTTGTGCAAAATGGTCTGGCTACGCCTGACGTTTATCAGATGCCCTTCGACGAAGTTATCGCCCGTGGCAAGATTGTAGGTGCAGCTACCATGAGTATTGTGCGCGGCGCCGGCTTCGGTGAACGCGGCCAGCTGGAAGATTTTGTTACGGCTGCCGAACTCCAAGGCCAGGGACTTGGCACACTGGCCTGGAACGCGATGGCGGCATGGTGCAGAGACAGGGGCTTGCGCAACTTTTACTTTCAGACGGAAACAGACCGTCCTGACGCCGTAAAATTCTACGATAGGCGGGGCGCCTTACACCATCCTGAATCGCTGCACTACGAAATGGTCGTGGACGGCCGCCAATAAATCGTATGCTTACTTCAGAAGTCCTCGCTCAACCACAGGTGCCTGCCGACGTACTAAAGGCCTATTGCGGTGACCGTTTCGCCTACGGCCAACCGATAGGCAATGGTGAAATCAATGAGACGTTTTTAGTTGTTGAACCGTCGGCATCCGACACGGATGCCGATCATAGAA
>JARIHB010000068.1 GCA_029288515.1 Candidatus Saccharimonadota bacterium
GATCCACACCCGCGCTAAAGCTATGGATAACGCCCCGTATGCCCTGATATTCATCAAAAATAGGCCAAAAATCGCTAAACGCCTCGCGCACGTGGAAAATCATCGGTAAATCATGCTTCAAAGCCAACTCAATTTGGAAGCGTAATATACGTATCTGATCGTCCTTGGGCGAATGGTTGTAATAAAAATCAAGACCACACTCGCCTACAGCCGCCACTTTCGGCTGTCCGGCAAGTGCCGCAAAAGCATCTAATTTTTTCTGGTCTGTGGCGTAGGTGTGTGCCTCGTGAGGGTGCAGGCCGATACTCGCCCAGCACGCCGGCTTGTCACGCACAAATCCTACGGCCAGTTCGCTATCCGGCAGCGTCGTGCCTACGCACAGCATGGAGGTCACTCCAGCCTCCTGCGCCCGGACAATAATGTCTGACACGTCTGGCCGTCCGGCTGCGTCCCACTTTTGGGCGGTGACATTTTGTCCGTTAACGGCTTTCCAGGCTTCATGAATATGGCAGTGCGTATCGGTAAGCTGGATAGCCATACTCGCTAGGCCTCAGGTTTGGCGGCGATTTCTTGTTTTGGGAATAAGGTGCCGGCAATCGGCTTAATAACGCCTGTTTCAAATACCGCCTTGATCTTGGCAGCCGTGTCCGGCATAAACGGCACCAGCAAATCGGCAATCTCCAGCAAGCACCCGGCCTGATACAACAGCACGTCTTTCAGATGGTCCTCATCACCCTGCTTGGCAATTTCCCACGGCTTTTCTTCGTCAATGTACTGGTTGAGGCCGCGAACCTGATCCCAAATAAGGTCCAACGCGCGGTCAAAGCGGCACTCGTCCAGTGCCCTAGCAATCGGCGCACTATCGTGCTCGGCGCGCACGACGTTGCCCGCTATGCCGCCCTGGTACTTCACGATCATAGCTGCAGTACGCTGCACGGCGTTGCCTAATTCGTTAGCTAATTCGTTGTTATAGGCATTTTCGAATGCCTCCCACGAAAAATCGCCGTCATTGTAGCTGGGTATGTGACGCAAGAAGAAATAACGGAAGGGGTCAACTCCATATTTGCCGATAACGTCCTGGGGTGCAGTGACGTTACCCAGGCTTTTACTCATTTTTTCGCCGTTTACTGTAATGAAGCTGTGCACATACAGCTGTTTTGGTAGTGGCACTTCCAATGCCAAAAGCATCGCCGGCCAAATAGCGGCGTGAAAGCGCAGAATATCTTTGCCAATAACCTGCACATTTGCCGGCCAGAATTTCTTGTAATCCTCGCCATCTGGGTAGCCGAGAACAGTCAGATAGTTCATCAGCGCTTCAAACCACACGTACATAACCTGGTCTTTATCACCAGGGACCGGTACGCCCCATGACAGCTTGGCTTTCGGGCGGGAGATACTAATGTCTTCCAGGCCTTCTTTCAGCACGCCCAGAATTTCATTGCGGCGCGTTTCAGGGACAATCCTGAATGAACCGTTCATGATCTTTTCGCGAATCTGATCATTAAACTTGCTCAAACGGAAAAAATAATTCTCTTCCTCCAGGCGTTGGTAGGCCTGCGGATGATCCGGTTGCATACGGGCTGGATCAGCCTGGGATTCGGTTACAAACTCTTCCTGGCGCACGTCGTACCAGCCCACGTACTTTGCTTTGTAAATGCTGTCACCGAGCGCCTTCCAAATAAGCTGGGCGCGCTTTTCGTGATCCGGGTCAGTAGTACGCACAAACCGGTCATTGCTGATGTTAATCTCCTGCAGCAAATTGCTGAATGCCACGCTCACCTCGTCGGCGAACTTCTTTGGGTCTTTGCCGGCTTCAGCGGCCTTTTCGGCTACCTTTGTACCGTGTTCGTCGGTGCCGGTACAGAAGATAACTTCGTCACCGCGCTGCCGGGCAGCCCGCGCCAGCACATCGGCTTCGAGTAATTCCATCGCGTAGCCGATGTGGGGAGCGGCGTTCACATACGCAATAGAGGTCGTAATGTAATATTTCATAATTATAGTCTACCTGGTTTTCGTTAATAAAATAAAGCTGATCAAAGAGAAATTATGCCCCGCTAGGGCATCATACGCATCAAAGTCACGGCCACGCAGGCACGAGCGGTTGTCATGCCGCACAGTATAACACCTTAAAACAAACTTGTCTGCCCCTCTTTGCCTTGCGGCGGCACAACAATATCATGCAGCTTTACACCGAGCTTGTCGGCTAGTGCCTGCAACAGGGGTATCTGACCTTTTACCAGCTTTTGCTTGGCAGTATTGAGACTGACCCAGGCAGCTCTGTCATTCTCAGGAAACTCTTGCTGCTTGCCGCTTTTGGGCGGCCATTCCATTTCAAACATATTGCTCTTAAAGCGTTCCAGATTAAAATCCGACTGTAACGCATAGGCGGTCACAATTTTGCCGTTCGACTGCTTAGCATCGCCCAATGTGTCATAGTTGCCGACGGGCGGCGGCGCACCGATTTCTTCTTCGAATTCACGCTTGGCGGCAACCAACAGCTCCTCACCAGCCTCAACCTCACCCTTCGGTATAGACCACGAACCTAGGTCTTTATTCATCCAGAACGGCCCGCCGGGATGTACAATCAGCACCTCAAAACTATTGCCATGAGGACGATACAGCAGAATACCCACGCTATGCTTTGCTTGTGCCATAGTTCTATTGTAACTTTCCTGTCACGCACTGCGCAAAGGATAAGCGGTGTTATACATGCAACGGTTTTTTGCTTTAGTGTGCTCGCACAATAGCTTATGATAGAGTCTATGCTTGGCGAAGGACAGCAATTTTCTGACGATACGGAACGGCCAGCCAGCATAAATGAGTACGCGGCTGAAACTGCCGGTACGCCGCGCGATGAGCTGTATGCTCCCATCGACTACACGGCCGCCGAGACATACGACGCTGCCCTGCCGAGAGCAATGCGGCCAGATGTTACAGAGCACGAATCGCTCCTTCCGTACGTTAAAGGAGCGACGTACGGGCTGTCTGAATGGAATCTGTTGTGCGGGTACGACGTTGCTGCGACCCCGGATACCACCGCGACCGACCCGGAAGCCGAGGCCAAGCGCTCGTGGTGTTCTATCGAGTGCTGGCAGCAGCTGCGTGAAGGCGGCGACGAGAACTACGAGGCATTTACTGCACCCCAGGATCCGGCAGTACGTCTTACCCGCCCCGAATTTGACGAACTGCATACCGAAGCCCGCCTATTAGCACCAGACGGGGAAACAGGCGTTGCCATCGAAGTCGCCATGCTTTATCACGATATATTTAAAGCAAACGGGCATATGAACAAGCAGGGCTTGACCCGCATGAAGTAGACCACGACGAAGCCTTGCGATTAGTACTAACCGACGAACGTTTCGCCGACATTCGCCGGGGATTGCTGCCAAGCAGCCAATACCTCACAGAACGACAGTGGCATACCATACGTGGCTTGTTTGGCATCGGCTTCAACTATCCCCAGGCTCTACAGGGCGAACTGCCGGCTTCCGAAGACCAGACTATACCTGCCGACACGGATCCCCACATACGCGAAGCATTCATATTCCACGCCATGCTGGATATTGCCGGTGCCCGCGGCGACGTTTTACCGGGCGGGTCAGCAACGCTCACGTCACCCACCTACCGCGCAATGAGAAACCAAAACGCCGCCTTGCGTGACCCCACGCTCACGACCGCTCGAGAGCGTACTAACGCCTTTTTAGATGCCGAGCTTACCTATTACACACATGGCCAATACTTGCAAAAGTCCGAAGAGGCCGCACTGCTGCGCCCCCTTGCCCGCTATGCCCGGCATAAACGGCTCGAAACGCCGCAGGATTTTAGCGCCGTGTTGTCCGACTTCGATAGTCAAATAGACGCGGTCCAGGCCGTGCTGCAAGCCGAATTAAATCGAAGCGGCGCCACCCGCGCCACCCTGGCGTATTACGCACCCGCGCTTTTAAGGACCATATCAGACAGCGCAGGCAGCGCGTTCGCCATGACCTACTACGGACACCTGCTGCAAGAGGCGCATATTGCCGACCAAGAGGCCCGGCGGGCGGGCGCAAGCGGCATTATTACCGTACAGCTCGGCGATCTCGTGCGTGATATAAAGCGCGGTACGTTCGACCCTACCCAATCAACGATCCGTTTTAGGGCTGAAGGCAACATATTAGTACCAGTGCCGCAAGAACCGCGCCTTGTAGACTTGGAAGGGTTACCCATGTTTAGAGACGGCGGATCGTTACGCGGCAAGCGTGTCTTATTTATAGCGGAAGGGGGCGGTTCTGACGGTATCCAAGCGACAATGAAAGCTAAGCTGTTCGCAGCCCGCTATGAATGCATACCGGCCGCTATCGGCTCAGTACGAAGCGGGGACAAAGAACTGCGGCACACCGGCCGCGCTATAGGTCAGGCAACCAAAGAGATCACCCCGCGCACCGAAGCAGTGGGCGGCTGGCGGTTTCTGGAAAGAATACCCCTGGAGAGCAATGACCAGCCCGCTCCGATGTATATCATTAATACGAGTGACGGCGAAACGATAAGCAACGACGTGCATGCCCTTATCGGCGAAACAGGCGCTGATGTAGTAGTGGGCGTGGATACAGGCGGCGACTCACTGTACAACGCTCCGCACCCCCACTTCAGCGCACATAAGGAGACGGACATAACCCCAGATCAGGACTACATGGTCCTGCAGAGCCTCGCCGAAGTAGCCAGAGCGTCATCCGCCGGACCGCGTCCGATCCCTATGCTCTCGACTATTGTTGCGCCGGGGGTCGACAGCCCGTCCTACGCGAAACAGAACCTCATAACCGGCGGGGCGGCACGCATACAGTACACCCCCGCGGAAACCGCCCTCATTAAACAAACGTACGCAGGATGGCGTATGGACGGCTCCGGCAGTGAAGAAGGCCGGTATGGCAAAACTCCCCTTGCCTGGCTGCATGCCTTAGATCGGCACACCGGCTTCCAGCCGCTTAAGCTGCCCCGGGCTAACGTAACCTCCAGCACCGATCCCTGGCGGGCGTTTACGATTATCACGCCGGCAATGGCCGAATGTGTGGTGATGGATCTCCAGCGCCATGCCGAAATAATCAGACGTACATAAGCATACCGTCGCTTTGGCGGCATAACAAAAGACTCTTCCGAAATGGAGGAGTCTGTATGTGTGCAATGGTGCGCGGGGCGGGAATCGAACCCGCACGCTCTTTCGAGCAACAGATTTTAAGTCTGCATCGGCTACCAGTTACGACACCCGCGCGACAATATGTCAACTATATTTTGTATAAACACTCGACTCATTCATTATAACAGAGCAGCCAGCTGTTTGGGAGTCGTAACGTCTATAAGCGCATCGCGGCAAGGATCGCCTGTGGTCTCAGAAATATTTGGAGGCGCCTACCAGAATTGAACTGGTGTAAAAAGTTTTGCA
>JARIHB010000025.1 GCA_029288515.1 Candidatus Saccharimonadota bacterium
CTCTTGGGCGCTCTCGTTTTTGGTCTTATATTGGCGTACCTGGTGGTATTGCGGGCCGTAATTATGCAGGATATGTTCCTTGGCAGCGGTGCGCAGTTCGCTGACGATTTTCTTTTTGTCGGGGTTTATTTCGTAGGTTGGCGCAAAGTTTTGAGCAATGTCAATGTTGAGTCCTTTTTTAGGCAAATCACGAATATGACCGAAGCTGCTTTTTACGGTATAGTCTTTACCCAGGTATTTTTCGATGGTTTTGGCTTTTGCCGGGCTCTCTACGATTACTAAATTTTTGCTCATGCTTATTACGTTAGCTTATATGCAAGGGCGTATGATACGCAAGAGCCATCAGGAATGCAAATATTCTGTGGAAAATATTACAAAAAACCTTGACGTCGTAAGGGTTACGGGAGTAAATCATATAGTATGTGATGAATATCACATACTAATATAAGTAATATGCAGGCAAGACGCTGGAAACCGGCCGCTACCTTTCTAACGCGAATGGAGCGGCTTTCGTTTTGCAGTGAGCCAAAGGAGCAATATACAATGAAAACATTTGGTGATGGTCAGCCCGCCATGGGCGGCCATGTTTCGGCAATGGAACCATGGGCTGCCGATATGGTAGCGGACCCTGGCCATCTTCGCGCGGCGGAGCTATTTCCGTTGAACGGCGGTGACCAGGTAGAGTACAGTCGCCCTACGCCCCCTGTAGAGGTGTCGCCGGATAGAGTAGCAGCGAATGCTCTGTGGATACGGTCGGCTGAGGCAGTGCCTCAGACTCTCCGCGCTGAGGCGGCGTAAGCGCGTATGGCCGGCTCGCACACACGAGCCGGCCAATTATGCAGTTAACCTACAGCTTCACCGGCCAATGTATATGTTACATAGCTGAAACGTATCGTACGAAACAGGGGTAAAAACGCTTGTCTGTGAGATTTTTTACAAAAACTCTTGACGCGTTAATGCTTTGGGAGTAAACCATAGATAGGGTGGTATGCGAATACCTCGCCGTACACATCAACCTAATAGTTTTGCAGGTAAGACGCTGGAAAAATGACCGCTATTGGTTCCAACGCCGATAGCGTTTTTTTATGCCTGCGTCCTGCCAGTAAGGAGAAACGTAATGAATATAATGGAAATGGCCAACGACGTTGTAGTGGGCCCGGAGCATGGGTTTACTATGAGTGGCGAGCTCTACCAGGCCGGTATCGGTGGTGCGTGCCCAGACGGCCTGTCTGGTTTCGTGCATCGGCAAGAAGAATTACTCTTGCCGCCGGAAGTGCACAACCCTGTCGTTGCAGCGGAGGTACTGGTACGCCCTGAGGTTGAGCATACGGTTAGGGTAGCGGACCACGCGGGGGTGATGTTACTTCCTGAAGCTCCCCGTACGCAACCTGATAAGGATCTGCAACAGCACATGATTGCTCTAAACAAGGTTGACGAGATGGATTTGATCGCAGCGGCGGCACAACGGCGGGTCGTTCATCCGGTCAGTTATAACCGTACTGCAGTGCTGGCCGGCCTGAAGGCGTCAGCCGCCGACCGTAGGGCTGCCTATGACGAGCTGGTAGCGCAGCACGCAGACGAACGGGCAGCTGCTCGTCTGGTTGAGCCCGTTGAACAGCCTCAAGAACTACTCTAACCGTTCATACGGTACGAAAAGGAGCCATATGGCTCCTTTTTTGTTGGCTGCGCTACGCCAGGCTCCAGTGATTGTTGCCCAGAGGCCGTACCAGGCCCTGTATTTCGAGCATGGTAAGCGTTTGGGCGAATAGGTCGGCTGCCAGCGCACTGTGCGTCAGCAGGGCCGCTCCGTCGGCCTCCCCTGCCTCGAGGAGGTCGAGGATCATCTGCTCGTTCGGATCATTGCTGTGATGTTTGTTTTTGGCTGGACTATTCGTGACACCAATGGCATGCAGAATGTCGGCTGCGGCGGTGACCGGCGCCGCACCGGCCTTAATAAGGTTATTAGTGCCAACGGATGTCTGGCTCGTAATATTTCCCGGTACGGCCAACAGCTCCCTCCCCTGTTCGAGTGCAAAGCGGGCGGTGCTGAGTGTACCGCTGCGCTCGGCAGCCTCCACAATAACCACCGCATCGCTCAGCGCTGTAACGATACGGTTGCGGGCAATGAAGTTGGACGGATAGGTGGGGACACCCTCCGGGTATTCCGACACCAGTGCCCCGCCCTGTTCGGTTATGCGTTGGGCAAGCGCCCGATGGCTGGCCGGATATATAGCGTTGAGGCTGGTGGGTAATACGGCAACGGTCTGCCCGCCGGCCTCGAGTACTGCCCGGTGGGCAATACTATCTACCCCGAAGGCCAGGCCGCTTATAATCACTATCCCTGCCTGTGTTAGCTCGGCGGCAAGCTGAGCAGTTACCTGGCGGCCATACGCCGATACTTTGCGGCTGCCTACAATGGCAACGCATGGTTTGGTCAGCAAATCTGCAAGATTGGCGCCTATAGTAAAAAGCCGGTCCGGTGGCCGGGAAATACTTCTTATCCTCTCTGGTAGCTGGTGCCCCAAAAGCGTGAGCTTTTTGACGATCATGTAAATTTATGTAAAAAAGTATTGACATGAACGATACATAATGCTAAAATCGCACTTTGTAAACGTTTGAATTACGTTTACGCACCTTATATCCCCCATTCTA
>JARIHB010000049.1 GCA_029288515.1 Candidatus Saccharimonadota bacterium
AGATGTGTATAAGAGACAGATGTAAAGATGCGTCCATCCGGAGCAGCGTTAATGCCGAAAAATAGAAAAAAGAATAACCACGGTAGAACAGCAGGGATGATTCTCCTGGGTATGGTTTGTCTTGCGCTAGTCGTCGCATTATTATTGCATGGCCACAACGTCGCCCTGTTTAACCCTAAGGGCCTGATTGCTCATGAGCAGCATAATCTGATGATTCTCACGGTAGGTATCATGCTCGTAATAGCCATTCCCAGCCTATCCCTCTTCTTTTTTACGGCCTGGAAGTATAGGGAATCGAACACGAAGGCTATCCATGACCCCGACGCTCATCATGGTCGGTTTTTTAACGTGAGTATATGGCTGATTCCGAGTATTTTTGCGATCGTGCTGGCATCGATCATGTGGCCGGCTACGCATAGGCTGGCGCCGCAAAAGGCGATTGGCGCCGATGCCGAACCACTCACGATTCAAGTTGTATCGATGCGTTGGAAGTGGCTTTTTATCTACCCGCAGCAGCACATTGCGACTGTTAACTTCGTGCAGATCCCCATAGGTACACCAGTACAATTTGAGTTAACAGCCGATGATGCCCCAATGAGTTCGTTCTGGGTGCCCAACCTGAGCGGCATGCTGTATACCATGACCGGGCATAGCAACCGGCTGAACCTTATTGCTGACACGATAGGTGATTATCCCGGGAGGTCGGGCGAAATAAACGGCGCCGGTTTTGCAGGCATGCAGTTCACGGCCCGGGTCAGCTCCAGCGAAGATTTTAAACAATGGGTGAGTGAAGCGCAGCAGTCTGGCACTGTATTGGACACTGCGGCATATAACAAGTTATTGCAGCCGAGCGAAAAAAATCCGATTGCTTTCTATGCGACAAACGGCAGCGATTTGTATGATACAGTACTTATGAAGTATATGGGTGATATGAATATGGACGGGGGTGATGATCACGCCGCGCACGACCATACGAGCCACAATCACACCGATCACAGCCATACCGAAGAGGGGACGCACCACGAATGAAAGAACTGCTGCTAGGTAAACTGAATTGGGAAGCGTTGCCGCACGAGTGGTTTACTATCGGCGGTACAGGCGCTTTTATTGCGCTGGCGCTGCTTGCTGTCACAGTGCTCACAGTAACAAAACGCTGGAAGTGGCTGTGGCAAGAGTGGCTGACATCAGTTGACCCCAAGAGAATCGGTATTATGTATTTCCTGGTGGCCGGGTTTATGCTGCTGCGCGGCGGGCTGGATGCTATCATGATTTGGCTGCAGCAGTCTATCTCGGTTGGTGGTTCGTCTGGGTATCTCACTGCCGACCACTTCCAGCAGGTCTTTACGGCTCACGGTAATATCATGGTGTTCTTTGTGGCTATGGGTTTCGTTTTTGGACTCATCAACTATATCGTGCCGCTGCAGATCGGCGCCCGCGACTTAGCTTCGCCGTTTCTGAATACACTTGGGTTCTGGCTGTATGTGGGCGGCGTGGTGATGGTTAATATGTTCTTTGCGTTAGGTGGCGAATATGCGGCTACCGGCTGGCTGGCGATTGCGCCGCTGTCGGAGAGCCAGTTCAGCCCGGGGGTCGGGGTTGATTATTGGATATGGAGCTTGCAGATATCGGGCATCGGGACTACGCTGGGTGCTATTAACTTTATTATGACGATCCTCCGTATGCGTGCGCCCGGTATGACCCTGTGGAAGATGCCGATGTTTACCTGGGGTTCGCTGTGCAGCATGGTAATGGCGGTCACTGTGTTCCCACTGCTCACGGCTACGCTTTTCTTGCTGTTTTTTGATCGGTACTTGGGCACGCACTTCTTTACCACTCTGGCAGGCGGCGATCCCATGATGTATACCAACCTCATTTGGATGTGGGGACACCCAGAGGTGTACATATTGGTGTTGCCGGCTTTCGGGGTGTTCTCGGAGGTAGTAACCACATTCAGTCACAAACGCATTGCCAACTATACATCATGCGTTTTGGGCATGATTGGTGTATCGGCGTTTGCGCTCTCGGTGTGGTTACACCATTTCTTTACAATGGGCGCGGGCGCGGATGTGAATGCCTTCTTTGGAGTAATGACCATGGTTATTGCCATACCTACCTCCGTGCTTGTTTTCACCTGGATTGCAACCATGTACAAAGGACGGATACGGTTTACTACCCCTATGCTGTGGTTCCTTGGGTTTATCGCCACGTTCTCGTTTGGCGGCATGGCCGGCGTGCTATTGGCGGTGCCGCCGGCTGATTTTCAACTGCACAATAGCCTGTTCCTGGTGGCACACTTCCATACAATGGTCATAGGCGGGGTATTGTTCGGGATTTTTGCCGGCATATCATACTGGTTTCCCAAGATTACCGGCGTCAAGCTGAACGAGCGGATCGGCCGCTACGCCTTTTGGTGCTGGCTTATCGGCTTTGTAGTCGCCTTTACGCCGCTGTACGTCCTGGGTATTATGGGGGCTACCAGAAGGCTTGACCATTACGATGCTTCTACCGGCTATCAGCCGTTCTATATTATGGCGCTGATCGGCGGGCTGATTATCGCGGTCGGCGTGGCGCTGCAAATAGTGCAAATTATTGCCAGTTTTATACAAAAGAGGCAGTTGCGCGACACCACCGGTGACCCGTGGGACGGACGGACACTGGAGTGGGCTACGGCCTCGCCGCCGCAATTTTATAACTTCAGCACTATTCCGCAGGTGACGTCGCGTGATGCCTTCTGGGAAATGAAACAGCAGGGCATGCCAAAGCCGGCATACGAAGATATTCACATGCCTAAAAATACGGCCGCTGGCATATATATTGCGGGCTTTGCCTTTCTGGCCTGCTTCGCCTTTGTGTGGGATATTGTATGGCTTACGGTCGTCTCGATTATTGGCGTAATTGCAGTAGTGGTGGTGCGGACTTTTGATGAACATTCCGAATATACCATTACGGCCGCAGAGGTGAAGAAACTTGAGGCGGTAAGGCGAAAAGAAAATCCGGTTACTCGTTCGCCGAAAGATGACGAAGAAGATATGGGCCTCGTCGAGTTTATAAGAATTGTGGTGAAATTCGCGTTAGGTGTAATACGAGGCAAACTATGGCGCACACGGTAATGTCTGAACAAACCAATCATCATGAAGCCGAAGCCAACGACCGGGTAATGTTTGGATTCTGGGTGTATCTGATGACCGACCTGCTGATGTTCGCGGTGCTGTTCGCGTGCTACGCAGTACTGCACGGCAATACCGTGGGCGGGCCGTCCGGCCGCGACCTTTTTAGCTCCCCACTGGCGCTGACCGAAACGCTCTTGCTG
>JARIHB010000060.1 GCA_029288515.1 Candidatus Saccharimonadota bacterium
GAGAAGTATTTCCAGACGTGGTGGGACTGGCTATTCAGGGCGTTACTGATGTATCCTATGTTTATGGCGATCGTAGGAATTTCTGATGTCTTTACGGTACTTATTCAGAAGGCTAACAATGGGTAGGGGCGACAATGAATAACGGCGAACCTCCCGTATTCCATAGTTTGAATAGCGTTACAGCCGGACTTGTCGCGTTTCTTGTGCAATTTCTGCCGTTGCTGGTCCTGGTTGGTGCCGCTGAGTTAACTGGTGGTGCAGGTAAATGGATAGGAGGAAAGCTTAAAAACGTGGGAAATAAAGCCCAGGAGAGCTTTAAAGGCAACCCCAACGATCCGAACAGCCTGCGCAACCGGGTGCGCTTTAATGCGCGGGCCGGCGCGACACGTGCTCAGGCCAAGGTTGTCGACCAAGGCCGCGAATTGGGCGCAAGCCGCTTTCAGCGTGCCCGCGGCAAGATGGCCCGCGTGGCATGGCGCAATATGGACGAACGCATGGCCCAGCTCACCAAGCAAGACCGTGAACGACAGGATACAATGTCGTCGACTGGCCGCGACCAGCTGCGCTACGCTGGCGGCGGCTGGATGCTGAAAGCTGGTGACAAAGCGCCTGACTTTGTGCAAGACGGTGCCGGAACGACTGAAAATTACGACCGTTACTACAACTCTAAAGGTAAAGAGATCAGCAAGTCGCTATACAGCGAAGGTAAGGCTAGCTACGGCGGTAACCTCCAATCAACAGCCAACTCGCTTAACTGGGCAGCGCGCAAAATTCAAACTGATCAAGATATCGCCAACTTCCGTCATGCATTCGCCCAAAACGCGATCGCTAACAACTGGGATAACAGCGAGGCGGGTGACGCTTGGGCTGCAGCAACGTACGAGTACAAGCCGCAGCTATCCAGTGAGTGGTACAGCCGGCCGGAGGTTGTTAGGGGGGCTAACGGCAGGACTACAGGCGTGAAGTACAACGATATCAGCAACGACGAGAAGGCTTTCCACTCATTCATGACCGAGAACCACAAGAGCCGCGAATCATTCAAGCTCAGCAGTATGCGCGACAGTGAATGGCGGGCCACTGCCGACCGCATGGCACAGTTCCAGGCTAAGGTTGACCGTGGTGAGGCGGTAACCCAGAAAGAGTTGGAAGGCTACGCTATGGCTAGCGAGGTCGTGGACAGCGTCGTAAAGGAAGGGTACGCCTCAGGTACTATGAGCCAGGATGCCGAGGGCAACCTACAGGTACAGGGACCGAACTCAGCAGCCCAGGGCGTACTAAACGCCATGTACAAAAACCGCAAGTACGCTGTCTCGGCATACAAAGATGCTTCTGGTAGGTACAGCGTCCACGAACGTGTGCTGTACGACAAATCGAAAGTTGATGCCGAACGGCAGACTCGTATTACAGAAAATCAACGGCGCGAACGGGCTGGCCAACCTTCGTTGGGTGCGTTCGATGAGTACTCTTCAATAGACAAGCACGCACTGCGTCAGGTTGGCACGTCAATGACCAATCCAAAGAATGTTGTTCTGCGCGAAACACCTGGCGACAAAACATACAACACCCACCGCGTGGAAGTTACCGGCGACGAACAACGCTCTTTGGTACCACGCTAAGGTATACGCTTCGGTACGATTCATTGACGGTCGCTATGACCGATGGTATGCTATCCGTATAATAAGGGGTTTACTATGGCTGAGGTGACATTGCCCTCTGATTTACGAAGACACCTGGAAGCGATGCGTCAGGAGCGTGATGCAGTACCTCCCGACACCGGCAGCGCTGAGAGGTTACCATTTACCGTCTTTGACCTACGTAATCAGATTGGCCGCCTGTGCGTATGGGCAGAGGAGCTCGGTAAAGCCGCGTCTGAAAAAAACATGCCCACCGATGTTACGATTGTTGACAGTGGCATATACTCGGACGGTACATACAAGGGTAAAATCGTAAATACCGGATGGAAAATTACTGTCGATACCAGCATTGGAGGTGGAGGCGACCTGTCGTATCAGTATGTCGAAAATCCGCCTGTAGTATCCAGCCGCGGCGTATTGCTCACCCATGGTAATAGCGGTCAGTCAAGCCGCTTGTACGCCTTTAAGTCGGTACACGAAGAAACTATGGGGTTTGGCAACACACTTATCAGTACGCAACTAGGCATCTCAAATCACGGTGACGGCTTCGGCAGGGGGCATTTGGCAGAAATTACCGAGGAAACGTGGCCACTACCTCAGTTCCTCGACACCTGGCGCGATGAAACAGGTATTATAACCCTCAGAAACCACCTTGTGCTATTTGCTGATAGAGTAGATACGTACCACCCCTAAGATTGTGTTGGTAAGCACGGGCGTAATGGAGTAGGGCGTACAAGTGCGCTATAATAAAAGCGATGTCGACTTATAAGGTCATCCAGGACGTTGAGGCCGAGGATAAAATTCTTGGCCCGTTAACGCTCCGGCAGTTTATCTACGCCGGCATAGCCGCCATATGCGGCTATTTATCATATTTCTTGGGCACGCATGGTGCGGGATTTATGCTGGTGGTCTTTTTGCCGATCTGTTTTATATTTGCGTTCTTCGCCATACCGTGGGGCAGAGACCAGCCGACCGAAGTGTGGGCGCTAGCCCGCATTCGTTTCCTGCTAAAACCGCGGCGGCGTATATGGAGCCAAAGCGGCGTAAAAGAGCTGGTTACGGTTACCGCCCCTAAAAGGCCGCAAACAATGTACACAAATGGCCTGTCTGAAACAGAGGTAAAAAGCCGTTTGCACGCCCTGGCAGATACCCTCGACAGCCGCGGCTGGGCTATAAAGAACAGCGCCGTCAACCTTTACTCCGAGCCGGCGCTGGTTATGGGCGAACCAGACAATCAGGAGCGTCTTATCAATCCTTCGGAAATGCCGCAGCAAGTGTCGCCTGTAGATATTCATGATTCTGACGACATGATGGATGAGCTCAACAACCCCACAGCCCAACACATGGACAATATGATTGCAGCCAGTGCGAAGGCACACCGCCAAAAAATTATCGATAGTCTCAACCAGCCCGCTCCCGAGCCAGCGCCAGCACAGTCCAGCCACCAGCACCCGGCCAACAACTACTGGTTCCTGGACCAGCCTGCTCAAAGCGCACATATTCCCGACAACATGGTGACGTTCAACACACAAGTAGTGACCCCAAATATGGATGCCAGCGACACGTCCGGCGCCCCGGATGAAAATCTGAGCGGACCGAACGAAAAAGAACTCGTTAAAGAGTTGGAAGCCCGCAAACGGGAGCTACCCATGACAGCCTACTATGGCCATCTGCACACTATTCAGCCGCTGTCGCAGCAGCAACACCAGCAACCGCCAGATAGCACCAACCAGCAGCAGGATTACCCAACACCGCCGCCGATGCCACCAACTAATGTCAGCGTTCTGGCGAACGGCCAGCCGGGAAGTGCACCGGCGCAAGGCCAAACTCCCGCCGGTGCAGCAGATGCGCAGCAGCCAGCACCCGCCGCCAATCCGTCATCCGGACAGCCACAAAACCAGTCAAATCCGGCCGCTCCGCCAGTGACACCGGCACAGCAGGCTGCTATACTACAGTTAGCCAATAACGACGACCTGAACGTGGCAACATTAGCCCGCGAGGCCCAGCGTTCCGAAACAACGGATGGTGAAGTGGTTATTAAATTACACTAGTTATGTATAGATCTGCATCACACGTAACGAGGGGGATATACTAAGGGGTTTTATGAATCCTTCTCAATATAATCAACCAAATCAATTGCCAGGAAGTGCGCCGGGGCAGCCTATGCCTGGAGCGCCTTATATTCCGCCACAGATCATGGCGGGCGTGCCGGCCGGCGGTGTGCAGCAGCCAACTGCTCAGCCCACGATGCGCGCCCACCAGGCAGTAGCCAGTGACATTGCCCATCAGGCAGCCTACGCTATAGGTCACCACCCGGGCCAGCAGGGGCAAGTACAAGTGCCGGGAGGACCGCCGCCCGCAGCCGTACCGCAAGGTATGGTCTCGCCAGCCGGACAAGCTGCAACTCCGGCAGTACAACCGCAGTCCAACCCTAACAGCACCCAGAATACGCTGCAGATAGCCGAGATCCGCGACGGTATCGTCATTATGAACGACGGCTCCTTCCGCTCAGTCATTATGGCTAAATCGATTAACTTTGACCTTATGAGCCCGCAAGAGCAGGAGGGCGTTGAATACTCTTACCAAGGTTTCCTAAACTCTCTATATTTCCCCGTACAAATTTTTATCCGTTCCCAGAAAGTCGATCTGCAGCCCTATATCGAAAAGCTTGACAAAATCCGTACCGAACACGACAACATGCTTCTGGCAATGCTTATGGACGACTACATTGGCTACATCGATGAGCTGAGCCAGCAAACAAACATCATGGATAAAAAATTCTATATCGTCGTGCCGTATTTCCCACATGTTGATGTACAAAAGGCGTTTTCACAAAGCAAAAACTTTGTTACCGGCTTTGTGGCGTTGTTCAACAATAAGGAGCAGCACGTGGTCATTAACGAGGCCGACTTAGAGAAAGCAAAAACAGAGCTGCGCAACCGTGTACAGGCAGTCCTGCAAGGATTGCTGCAATGCGGTATCCAGGGCCTGCCACTCGACACCCAGGAATTGATTGAGCTGTACTACGACACTTACAATCCCGACACTGCCACCAGGCAACAACTAAAGAACTTCAACAACCTGCAGGCTGATGTTATTACTAAGGGCGATGGCATGGCGCCACAGGCCCACTTGCAACGGGAGCTTTCGTAATGGCACGCGATAAGATGATGGACCCGGTGGCAATAGCCCAGGCGCAGCAGATGCGCGAGCAGCAGGAAGTCACAACCGCCTTCCAAAAGGGTATTACAGCGTTACGCGATTTTATCGCACCGAGCTCTATTGAGCTGCAAAGCTCATATTTCCGCCTCGGCACGCGTTTGGCCAGGACATACTATGTATACGGTTACCCTCGACAGCTGTACACTGGCTGGATGAGCAGCATGGTCAACTTGGATGAAATTATTGATATATCGATATTTATCTATCCCGTGGAGAGTCAGGTGGTATTGGAAAACCTCCGCAAAAAGGTAACCCAGCTGGAGGCAGGCATTCAAATTGACGCCGAAAAGGGCCGGGTGCGCGACCCAGGTAAACAGGCGGCCATACTCGACGCCGAGGAAATGCGTGACAAGCTACAGGTTGGCGAAGAGCGCTTCTTCCGCTTTGGGTTTTATTTTACCGTCTACGCAAGCAGTCAGGAAGAATTGGAGTTTGTGGCCCACAAGGTGGAATCGATGCTTGGCCAGCAGCTGGTATATTCAAAGCCAGCAAGTGCCCAGCAAGAGCAGGGCATGAACAGTACAATTCCGCAATTCGTTGACCAGCTACAGATTCGGCGCAACATGAGCACCGGCGCAATTTCTACCAGCTTTCCGTTTACGTCCGCCGACCTATCACAAGACAACGGTATCCTATATGGCATCAACATGCACAACTCAGGGTTGGTTATCTTCGACCGCTTCAGCTTGGAAAATGGCAACTCGGTTGTCTTCGCCAAGTCCGGCGCTGGTAAATCGTTCACGGTAAAGTTGGAAGCCCTGCGTAGCATGATGATGGGCACTGAAATATTCATCATCGACCCGGAGAACGAATACGAGCGCATGTGTGATGCGGTTGCCGGAGCATATGTACGGCTGAGCCTTAACTCTACGACGCGCATTAACCCGTTTGACTTACCTCGGGTAATTGACGCCGAAGATGCCGACAACGCGCTTCGTTCCAACCTTATTACGCTTCATGGTTTGCTGCGCCTGATGATGGGCGGGGCAGCCGCTCAGATGACCGGCGGTGCCGGCATGGCCATGCCGGCACCGCCGGTCATCTGAGCGGCTGCCCCGCCCATCATCAGGCGCAGCAAACCATGAAGCGTA
>JARIHB010000010.1 GCA_029288515.1 Candidatus Saccharimonadota bacterium
GCACGCCTTAAAGAATATCTCAGTTCGGGTTAAAAAAGGCGAGTTTTTTGGCATTGTGGGCCGTAACGGCAGCGGTAAAAGCACGATGCTTAAGATATTGGCTGGCATCTACCAGCCTACAAAAGGTTCAGTGCAGGTTGACGGCAAGCTGGTGCCTTTTATTGAGCTGGGTGTGGGATTTAATCCGGAACTGACCGGCCGCGAGAATGTATTCCTGAATGGCGCTCTATTGGGGTTCTCTCAGAAGGAGATGGCCGCCATGTATGACGATATTGTACGGTTTGCTGAACTGGAACGATTTATGGATCAAAAACTGAAGAACTATTCGTCGGGCATGCAGGTGCGCCTGGCTTTTTCCCTGGCGACGCGTTCCGAAGCTGACATCTTGCTGGTGGACGAAGTGTTGGCAGTGGGCGACGCTGCCTTCCAGCGCAAATGTTTTGAATATTTTAAAGAGCTGAAGGCCAATAAAAAGACGGTGGTATTTGTAACGCATGACATGAGTGCTGTGCGCGAATATTGTGACCGGGCGATGCTGATCGACAACAGCGAAATCCAGACCATCGGCAGTCCGCAGGATATTGCCCGTGAGTATTCCCTGCTGTTTATGGATAAGGCTAGCGAGCACGCCAAAAAGGGTAACGGTGAGCGCTTTGGTAACGGCGATGTACATATCACCGCAGTTAAGACAAGCGTTGATGACGAGCACGTTACGATCACGGTTAAAGCAAAGGCTGTCCGGCACGTTGATAAGCTACTGTATGGTTTGCACGTTATGGGTCAGGACGGCGCCGAAATAACAGCCATGAACAACCGCATGATACAGGTGCCGGACGTGGAAAACGTCCAGCCCGGCAGCGAAGTCATATTTACCTGGAAGATGCTGAATGTATTTAATGACGGCAATTATTACGTGATGCTTACCTTAGTGGACGACGTTGCTAATACGCTGGACTGGTTCGTGAAGGCCGACGAATTTACCGTAACCCGCCCGGAGCGCTCTACGACGGCAGTGTTGCCGCCGGTAACCGTAACTAATACAGTGCGAAAGGGATAATATGTCGAAAATACGTCGGGCGATACAACGGGTACGGACGAACTTACTGTCTGACAAACTTACTGTTATCGAAACAAAGGTGGCAGAGATTCACCATTCAAATGGCGTCCTGCATCATCAGGTTGCCCAGATACGAGCCAAGACCGATCCCAGCCGCACCTATGGCGCGTATCAGATGTCCCCGACCGAGACAGTAACGCAGCTGTTTAACGGTTTAAAAATGGTGCTTGATCCACGGGATATCGCGGTTGCGCCGCACATTATCTTGGACGGCATATGGGAGGACCCTATCACCAAGGCGTGGCTCTCGTTGCTGAAGCCAGGCATGACAGTGTTCGATATCGGCGCCAACTTCGGCTATTTCGGGCTGCTGGCCGCCCAGGCCGTAGGCAAGGAAGACGATGCACGAGTAGTGCTATTTGAAGCTAATCCAAACCTTATTCCCTACATCGAAAAGAGTATCGCTATGAACTGGCTGAAAGAACGGACGATTGTTGAACAAGCCGGCGTTTCTGACAAAAAAGGCACGGCGGAATTGCATATTCTGAAAGACTATGTCGGTTCTTCGTCGCTCCAGCCTGTTGAGCGCCTGGATAGTTATCTGCACGACGTTATGCACGTTGAAGCGGCGAGCATGGTAAAAGTACCAACGGTGCCAATTGATGATTACTGCAAGGGCCACAGTGTGGCGACGATCGACATGATGAAGATGGACATTGAAGGCTTTGAGCAGAAGGCCTATGCCGGTATGAAGCAAACAGTTGCCGACAGCCCGGACATGGTGTTATTTGTTGAATTTACCAAGGAAGGCTACGATAACCCACGAGCGTTCTATGAAGAGATGGTGGCTGATTTTGGCCACGTATATACGATTAATCCGGATGATGGTACATTCATTGCCCCGCCCGACCCGGATTATGATCAGGTGGTGGGTACTCGTCATACCTGGGTAATGTTGGTGTTAGCCAAGAAGGAGTTATAAGAAGTGGCGCAGAAACAACTCCAAAATCCGCTTGAGGTGGGCGGGTGCGTATATTATGCCCAAAACCGCGAAGATCTTATCCTGGCTTCATTTTTCCCTGACGTGAAAAAAGGATTTTACATCGACATCGGAGCCTTTGATCCGGATACCGATTCGGTGACCAAACTTTTTTATCTGCAAAACTGGTGCGGCATAAATGTTGAACCGCAGCCCGATATGTTTGCCCGTTTTAAGAAACTGCGGCCGCGCGATCGTAACCTCAACGTCGGCATTGCAGCTAAAAAAGGCACGATGACATTACGCAGCTATAAGAGCCAGGGACTATCGACATTTTCTGACACGATAAAAAAGGGGTATGAGGCTACTCCGGACGCCGACACGGGTGAATACACCGAACATATCGTAGCAGTATTGCCGTTGCGAGAAGCGCTCGCCCCGCTTGATGTGCCTCATATTCATTTTATGAAGATTGACGTCGAAGGCTTGGAATATGATGTACTGGCTACTAACGACTGGAGCCGATATCGTCCCGAAGTGTTGTGTATTGAAGCGAACCATGTCGAAAAGGATTGGCACCCGCTTTTAAAAAAAGAAGCCTACGAGCCAGTATTTAATGATGGTCTTAATGAATATTTTGTCGATAGTCGTACTGATCGCAAGCAAAAATTCGATTACGTCGAGGAAGTAGTACATAAACGCGGCGGCGGAATTCGCGTTGAGCACTTTGACCTGATGACAGCATGGTATTACCGGGCGCTCGATAAAACGCACCATGTGGAAGAATTGGTTGCAGAACGCGATAAGTTGTTTGGCGAGCTGCAGCAAATACAGCACGAACTGGTGCGCTATGACAGTATCAAGGGCACGGTGGCACGGCTGAGCAGTCTCATTAAGCGCAATGCCACGAACGCACTGCACAAGCGGAGTGATTCATGAAGCGAATACTCGTAGACGTTACCCAGCTTGCCCATTGGACGGGCAAGATTACCGGCATACCGCGGGTTATAGATGAGCTTGCCAAACGTTTTTATACCGATGGTGACCACGAAGTGGTATTTGTTTCATGGGTCAAAGAATTGCAGGAATTTTGTGAGGTTGATTACGAACAGACTGTTGTCCTGCGCCGGGGTGTAATATACCGGCGTGCTGGCGACGACGCTGTGCCCCTTGCTGTTCCGCCTGCCTCTCGCCCGAGCCGTCACATACTCAAGCGGGCGGTTAAAAAAGGTCTTGCTGTAACGCGTCGCATTAGCCCCGCTGTCGGCCGGCGGCTGGAAGCGCAGGCCAAGCAGATACATATGCAAGGCTACCGGAAGATAGTGTTTAGTACTGACGACCTGGTGTTTATCCCCTGGGGGGAATGGTGGGACAGCAACTTCACCGACCGTCTGGTGCGCGCTCACCATGAGGGCGCCGCCCTTGTGCAAATTATCCACGACGTGGCAACAACTGTGTGGCCGCAATTTTATGAGCAAGTGGCCGTTAACCCTACTACCTACAACGCGCGTATTCTGCCGATTGCCGCATTGGTGCTCTGCGTATCAGAGAACACCAAACGTGAGCTGGTCACTTGGCTAAAACAGCAAAAATTGCATGTGCCGCGCACAGAGGTCTTTCGTTTAGGTGATGTGCTTGATGTTGCAAAACCCGTAAAACCGACCGAACAGGCCTTTGTGGACGCCAAGCTGAAGGGCGGTGACTACATCATGTGCGTGGGCACTATTGAAGCTAAAAAGAATCACGCACTGTTTTATTACGTGTATAAATGGGCAAAATTGCAAAATATCGTGCTGCCGAAGCTGGTAATTGTGGGACGGCGCGGCTATGGCACGGAAAATATATACACCATTATGGCTAATGATCCTGAAGTTGGCAGCCAATTCGTATTCCTGCATGACGCCAGCGATGAGAATCTGACGTGGCTGTACGACCACTGCCTGTTTACGGTTCTGCCGAGCTTCCACGAGGGGTGGGGTATCCCTATTGCTGAGAGTATTGCCCGCGGTGTGCCAAACGCCTGCAGTAATACCAGCAGCATGACAGAGATAGCTGAAGGTTTCGTTGAGCACTTTTCGCCGTATTCGACAGATGAGTGTTTAGCTGCCATACTAAAGCTGCTTGACCCAAAGGCGCGCGCCAAGGCTGCCGCTAAAACAAAGCAATACAAGCAGACCACCTGGGATGCATGTTACAAGCAAGTTAAGTCGTATGTGGAGACAATATGAGCGAACAGACTATTACAGTCCTGCACTTTAGCTCCCGCTATGAAGAATGCGGTGTGGCGAAGTATCTGGGCCACTACATAAAGGGTATGGAATCAGCGCCTGAAATCGTAAACGAATATTTCGACATTTCGCCTTATCAGACTCATCACATGAGCGAAACCGAGCTGCAAAAGATGGCCGATGACCTTCGCAAAAAGCTGGCGGACTTTGATGTGCTGCATGTGCAGCACGAATTTGCGCTGTACCGCAGTGATTCGTTCCGTAAAATTGTCGAAGCCGGCAAGCGTGCAGGCAAGAAAGTAGTGTTAACCGTGCATACCTCGCCGTCGCTCGGTACAAAGCCGCCGCACCTCAGCGGGCTCGGACCGCGTAGCTGGATAAAGTACCTACGCGAAAAGCGGCACTTCGCCTACTTTGACTACGCTCACCTACAGCCCTTCCGTATGGCTGATGTCCTGTTGGTACACAATGAACCGACTGCTGAGAGTCTGCGTCACTACGGCGTCGCCCCGGAGCGGATACAAAAGATTTTACATCCCGTGCAGTCGTTTGACGCTCCGGCGCCATCAGACCGTATTGCCAAAGCGCTCCACAAGCAGCCAGGTGACATCGTGTATTGTACGATCGGTTTTTTTCATCGGTACAAGGGTATTATCGAGGCAGTGAAGGCCTTAAAATTCTTGCCGGCAAACTACAAGCTGGCGATTTTAGGCGGCATGAAAGCCGATAGTGACGACGTTGCGTTTTATGACAAGGTTACAGACCTCATCGACACCTTGGGGCTGCACGACCGGGTGCACATCACCGGTTACATTCCTACGGACGACGAACTGAATGCCCTGATACGGGAATGTGAAGCCTGCGTCTATCCGTATAATGGCGTATACTACGGACAGGTTTCCTCTGGATCTATTAACCTTGCTTTTGCTAATGGGGTGCCGGCTATTGCCTACCCCACCGCTTCCATTAAAGAGCTGGCGGCTGAAGCTGACGGCGCAATCGTGCTCTGTGAAACATTCGCTTACTATGAATTAGCCCGCGAACTGCAGCGCATCGACCACGAGAAGCAAGCAAAGCTATCAGTGGCCTTCGCTGAAAAAATGGCCTGGCCAAAGGTTTCCAAGCAACTGGTAGACGTATATAAAGCGGTCGTTTCTCGGTAGTGGTAACGTAGTTGCACCTGAGAGTGACTATGTTCTGTGGTAGCAGTGGCATTTGCTATTTAACGATGAATAGCTCATTCATGCCGTAGTCGTTCATCCAACCAACGCCGTCAGCAACCGGATTGAAATATTCCTTGTATGTACCAGGAGTTGTTGGTGTGTTGACCCACAGTTCAAAGGTGCCGACCTGGCCCGGGGCAACGCTATTCTCTACAAGGTATGCCGCGCGATTTTGGCTCGGCCACGCCGAGTCGTAGAATTTGCTCTGACGATCGAACGGTACGGTCGTGCCCAGATTGGCCATGCCGCGTTGCCAGGTGGCACTGCCGATATTTTTAACCTTTATCTGTAAATACGCTCGAGTATTGTGCGGAATATTGAGATTATCGACGGTCGTCGTTTTATTCTGGTCGGTAAACAATCGGTTCGGTGCAGCGGGTGTCCAGCTGTAGGGGGCGTTCACAGCGAAGCCCCAGTACATACCGTAGTCGTTCATCCAGGTTATGCCCTCGGCCAGTGGAGTGAAGTACTCTTTATAGTAGCCCGGCTTTGTGGGCACATTAGCCCAGAACTGGAAGGTGCCGACCTGGCCCGGGGCAACGCTATTTTCCTGAATGGTCGCCGCCCGGTTTTTTGATGGCCACGTGGGGTCATAGAACGTACTCTGACGGTCACGGGGCCCTGATGTGCCGAGGTTTACCTGGTTTTTGTACCACGTCATGTTGCCGGAGTTTAGGACCTTGACCTGCAGGAATTGCCGGCCGCCAGCGACGGCAAATGTCGGATCCGCCGGGGTATTCATGGAGGAGTCGGTAAAAGTCTTCTGCTGGTAGGCCTGCCAGGTGTACGTTCTGGGGACGACATTAATACCAAAGTACATACCATAGTCGTTCATCCATGTGATGTTTTCGGCAAGGGGCGTAAAGAATTCCTGATAGTAGCCTTCCTGCTCCGGAGCATTCATCCAGAATTCAAAGGTTGCCGTCTGTCCTGGCGCTACGCTGTCCTCTTTGATAGTTGCCGCCCGGTTATAGTTAATCCATGACCAGTCTATAAAGAAGCCTTTGCGGTCGCGTGGGTTGGATGTGCCGAGGTTTACCTGGTTTTTGTACCACGTAGCGACGCCGGCATTGCGAATGGTGACTGTAGCATAGACGCGGCTGCCGGCAATTACACCGGCGGTATCAGCGGGCTGCGTTTTGGAGCTATCTGTATAAACATTTTGCGAAACATACGTCCACCAGTAGTTAGGGGCAAACGTCGAGCCGAACCAATCATTGTAATAGAGCCAGAAGTTGCGGTTTCCGTACGAGCTACAACTGTCACCGGTTCCGTAACCGGCGTTTAAGGCGGCTTGATTTGGACGGTACGGCGTGTAGTTATAGAGGCCAGCCGTTGCTTTGTTCTCTATAAAAACAGTACTGCCGCCGCAGCTGGCGTTGGGGTTCCATTGAATGAAGTTGTTACGGCCGGACAGGTAATTGAAGCTGCTGGCGTTTTGGGCGTAGTATTTAAACTGACGGGCGGCGCTGTAGACTTGATTGAAGAAACCGTAATATTGCGAATCGCAAGCAGCGGTATCCGGGCAACCGTAGCCGGTGGCGCTGCGATATTGAATGGTCCATGGCCAGTCATCGGTCACTAACCCCTGCTCTTTTTGTAGGAGCACGATTAATACCCGCGGGTTGATGCCACAACTTTGTGATACGCCGTAAATAATCTCAGCGGCTGTTTTTTGAACCTGAGGGTAGCCATTGCAGTATGCGTCGGCCGGCTTGGATACTGTCTGGGTTACGTAATCTTTGAGACAGGTAAATGGGGTACTGTAGCCTTTGGTAGCGGCATATTGTTTGCGGGTCAGGCCAGTACTGCCGTACATTTGGTTGCCGTTTGTATCGCAGGTGGGTACTTTGGCGTTGAGAAAGTTTTGGATTTCGGATTGACTGAGGCCGGCAGGGTCAAAGAATATCTGGTCGTCGATGATCCGCCCGGCGCTGAAGTTTGCCGGATTGGCGGCGTGAGCCTTCTGGGGTGGTGCAGCGGTCAACAATACGGCCGTGGCTGCCACACCAAGCCCTGCGAGCATAAGGAACCGGTTCATTTCGTAATGTCTACGCCTTTCGTTGCGGAGCCAGTGGCAGTAGCAGACGAGAAGCTCATGGTTAGGTTCCAGGTGCCGCTCTTGACGAATTCTGATACCGGGACGCTTAGATTCGGGCAGCGGGTGGATGTGGCGTCGGGGATTGCAGCGTTTGTTTTTATAACTTTATCAGGACCGTTAACGAAGGTGTAAGTGCATGTGCCGTTGGCGATGACGGCGTCAGAGACAAAGGCCCGAACTTCAACCGCGGAACCGTACTGGGCGGCATCTACGATCACAATATTTACTTTTGAGGTGGGCGTTGACGGTGTGCCGTCGTTTGCGGGCAGGTCTTGTT
>JARIHB010000094.1 GCA_029288515.1 Candidatus Saccharimonadota bacterium
AGATGTGTATAAGAGACAGACAGTAATCACCGTAACAATCGTAACCACTTGCATCGCTTGCCTGCGCCGGCTTCTCGTCAGTAGCAACCATAGCCGCAGTACCACCAGTTGCAATAGCTAAGCCAAGTGCTAAACGCCCAGCGCCTTGCTTAATCTTGCTCCAAAGGGCTGCGCCCCGTGACATTTCAGCAGCCTGTTCTTGTCGAATCTGCTCGACGTACTCAATTGGTGCTTGCGGAAATGCTGCAATATTCGGTGCCTCTGTATTCATATACCCTCCTCTGTCTTATTGAATGTCATTATTTTATATCAGAGGTTGCCTGGGTTGTAAATAAACATAAACACATTTTTGTTTGATAACGATGGTCTGCTGTGTCGCTTGGACCAATTATTAAGCAGGTCTATTTCTCATCGCTATCTTGCCTATTATTCTCCTCGGTGGGCATTCCAAGCAACTCGAGTTCTTTAGGCATTTCGAATAAATTTCTAAGTACCTGTGTTGTAAACGCCATTGCCTTTTCAACTTCCTCTCGAGTAAGTGTTTGCTCACCAGCATGGGCACCGACATTCCCGACTTTTCGTATATGTCCTAAAACGCCCATGAAATTTGCAGTTATAAGCCCTTCTTCGGCTAACTTTTCGATAGCTTTTACTAGCGTTCTTTCATTCACTCCCTGGTGATGTGCAGCCGCCTCCAGAGTCCTTCGAAGCTCAACTGCGGCCGAGCTTGGCACGCCGGCATTCAGAACGGTTTGCGCATTCGTATAATATTCCTCTACATCACTCGGCAAATGATTGACCTTCAAAGCGCTCAAGGGTTCTTCTGGCACAACTTTAACGATACGTTTACTTTGAGTGCTTGTTTCGATGGATATGACATTCCCACAGCGAGGGCAGCCTAACCAGTTCCATTGCTTATGGCCTCCGGCAGCTACCTTAAATTCAACATCTTGCAATTTAACATACATCGATACATCTTGGGTGTTGCACCAGGGGCATGTTCTAAAACTAAACTCTGAAGAAAAAGGCATAATTTCATAATCTCACTTTATTAATAATGCTCAAATAGCAAAAAGTACATATACCTACCTAGGTATAGTTGCGCGATACCAAATGATCGCTTTCTATACTCGTTATGGATTGGTTAGTATCTCCTATGGATGCTGCTTTGACGCCTTGCCGTACGTACTACCTTGCTCCTCTCACGCTCTTCGCGTGTAGAGCTATCGATGCTTAGACCGAACACTATCCTACTCACTGTAGAATTTCTACCTTCCTTTCCCAGCTCCGCCCCAGCGTCAGCAAGCTCCAATACCCTCAATGAAGTCTTGCCATTTGCCTTGTCTTTTGTTTCGGCAGTAACAGCAATATCGAATTCGATTGTTCGAGCATTATCTTTTTCCGAGAACCTTATCTCTCGAGCAGTAAGACCCGTAGCCTCATCGACCGCCGCATTAATATCTACAAGTACACTGCGAACAAATTCTTTAAGATTCATGACTCTGTACCAAATACTGCACGCTTTAGTGTTTCAGAGATCATCGTTGCAGCAACTCCTGCAAATGTCGGATTAGATAATACAGATTTTAATCCACTAAGAAGTTTTTGCTTATCCTCGCTGTCCGGTAGAGCTTCTACTTCATTGACAAGCGTCGTGATTAACTCACCTACGGTTACTTTATTCATGGGGCTTGAATCCCCAAATGTCGCATCTCCATGAACCGTAATCCCTTGAAACTTAGCACCCAACGTTTGTTTTACTTCAGCCTTCTTTTGATTGATAATGGCATCTTGAGCCCGAGTGTCTTCAGGTTGACGCTCATTCAAGGACTCTAGTAGTTCGTTAACCGCATTGATTGCATCATCATTTAAATTGGGCCCACCCATAATTACAATGCCTGAACTAAAAGCCTCTTCTAATATCGTGGTCGTACTTTCGCCATAAGGAGCAACTGCCGCTCTCACATCATTTGCCCACAGGGAAAATCGTGGACTTCCCATGTCAGTACCGCGCAACTCATTACCTTTGCGAATAAGCTCGTCAAATCTAGCCATTATACCTTCTTTGCGGTTTTTATTCTCGAGTGCCACCACCGCACGTATACACTGCTTTATTTATACGCTTAACAATTTTGTCTTGCAATATTAAGACAAATATTTTTTAAATTGCTTATGCTTAGCTGGTGTGGGACTTATCAAATAAGAATTAAACCATTGGCTACAAAAGAATAATACTCATCACCTGCAACAATAATATGATCGAGTACTGGCACCCCTAGTAACTGCCCTGCTGCTATAAGATGCTGCGTAGTGGCAATATCCTGTTTACTAGGAGTCGGATTGCCACTAGGGTGATTATGACTGATAATTATTGCAACAGGAAAGTCCGGCATCGCCTTTGCAAATACATCACGTGAATAAACAGCGATTTTATCTATCGTGCCAATATATACCAGATGTTTGCCACTCACCCTGCCGCCGGTATCAAAAGTCAGGACAACAAAATGCTCCTGTGGTTCGTTAGCAATATCACCCAGCAAGCGCAGTACTTCGTTGTTGTCCAGCCTCTTCCGTGATGGGCTTGATAAGAAGGTCATGGAGCTGCGTCGTTGCAGCTCCATATCTCCCTGAAAGCTCACTACGCTAGGCTATTGTAGATTTACTTTTACACCACCAGAAAATGCACTGTCATGCATTTCTGCGCTGACTGGCGTCTGGTCTTTCGGAATATCAAAAACTAACGTACCTTGAACAGTATTGCCTGGGTTGATCTGCGCGATTAGAGCATCACTATTGTTGCTGTTCGTAAGGGTAGCTGTGACATCCGGCGAATATTGCTGGCCCGCACTATTTAACAGCTTCTGATCGTTCTCGGAGAAATACTGCTGTTTATCGCCGATATTCTTAACGGCCACATTCATGAGGCAGTACTGACCCTGTGCGGTCTTAGTAACGTAGCCGCTTGAGTCGGTAACGCTCGGCTTGCCACATGTTACGCTCCTAACGACAAATTCAAATTGTCCATCGCGGGCTGCTTCGCCGAGTTTTGCCGTAACTGCCACCTTTTTACTGTCAGTCTTTGCCGGACTATTGGTGCCCGTGTTCGATTTGCTACCGCCACCGGCTGCGCTGGCAATAATGCCGACTAGCACAATGGCTAGTACGACTGTTAATATTTTGTGTCTTTTGAACCAGTTGCCGTCCTTTTTCTCTTTGGACATAACTGCCTCTCCTTTGTTGTATATGGATTTAGTGATATTTTTGCGGCAACCAAAAAGCCTGCCGCTAAGCGATGCCCTTTCGGACACCCGTACAAGTTTCCAAGTACGACCATATACAACAGTAGACCTAACGACAGGCTTATTGTTGTATATGGATTTTGCGATCATACCTTCCTTGCGGCGGCTCTAGATCTAGGCGATAAATCGCTTGTTGCATATTATATAACGATTTGAACAGAAAATATAGGCATTTCCGGTTACGCTTTACTCACAAAGCTATATATTTGCGTCTTTGGCAATAAAACCAGTCCTAGACTACTCTACGTGGCTCACAGAGGTTATATTTCAGCCTTGAGCATCCCTGTTAGCGACTTTAAAATGCCTTATATGCCGGAATACAGCCAAGCCGCCAAAAATAGGCAACAAATTGCCGATATTAAGCGCCGCTACCTACAGGGCGAAATATCACGAGAAGCCGCCAAAATCGAAGCTGCGCCCGTAATTCATAGAATCAATGAGCTTACAGTGAATAAGACAAAAGAATTAAACCGTAAATACAAGCTGAAGCGGCGAGTCGCGCTAGTGGACTTCGCAGGTTTAATGAGATGATTTGGACTTTTCATTATGAATGAAAACCACGTTATTGATTTTACTACAAATATAACTTGCAGTACGCTACCTATTCGCTTATCCTATAAATACAAACGTGAGCGGTACTGAGAGCGCCATTCACAATGTCTACGTTAGGTGAAAACTCCTTAGCCTAGCGATTAGTAATTCGGGGGCGCGTGATTGAAAGGGATTCAGGGACACGCGTAGAACTATAAAGACACTAAAAATACACTTGTCCCCTGACACTTGCATTTGTCTAGAAAAATATAGAGCATGCCTTATGTTCACGCTGGAAGCGGAGGACATTGAGGCCGAAGTCTACCAGGCTGACAAGGCGAAGGACAGATACTTTATAAAAGTTACCTTCGTCGGCACTGGTATGTATATCAACAGCTTTTCAGTAATGCCCTCCAACTACGGAGGTTACTGGGTGCAACCGCCTAAACACCGCAAAGGTGTAAGGTGGGGCGATACCGTTGAATTTGACCAAAGCTACCCACTTTGGGAAATTATTCAACGTAAAGCACTTGATGCTGTTGAGCGGTACAAGAATGAACAATCTGCCAATACTCAAATGGCCGATAAAGTTTATGATGTACCGGAAGGCCCAATAAATCTCGACGACATCCCCGATTTCGGTTAGGGGGGCTATCTAATAGATACCTACTTAGGTTATAGCTTACCTATTAAACAGAATATCTAATAGGTTAACTAATACACCTAATAGATATTAGTAAATCTATATAGGTATACCTATTAGCTAATAGTATCTATATAGATAGCACAAATAGGGTGGAGTAAAACCTAAGCTCTCGAAGGTTGTTGCAATGGCTCAGACTAGAAAGCCTGCGGATGATAGCCAAACCGAAGCTACATTTAACCTAGTCAACTTTCTGGAAACGTTGATTATTTTAGACAAACAGCACCAGGAATGGCTTGCAAAACAAGAATCCCTAAAAGAAAACATGTAACGGTTGGGCTGTTAAAAGCAGCCCAGTCCTAACAGATTGGAACATCTGAACAAAAACAATTAAAATATTGATGTATAGGAAACAACAATGAACTACCTGATAGCTCGCGTGTCTGACGCGGAACAAAAGAAAGCCCTGCCAGCCCAAAAAAGAAGGCTTATAGAGTACGCCCAATCCAAAGGTTGGACGCAGGAGGGTATTGACTATGAATACGTTGAGTTCGACGAAACGGCATTTAAGGATAACCGCAAAGTATTCCGTGAAAAAGTCCTGGAGCCATTGCTCAATTCTAAAAAAGGGTCAATCGTAGTCCATGATAAATGCGACCGGTTCAGCCGTGACAGTTCCTCGGATGAAAAAGTTGCATTAGTAAGACTCTGTAAGCAAGCGAAGATTGAGCTGCACTTCCCTCACGACCATTTAATTATGAATTGCAACTCATCGGCAACGGAATGGTTTCAGTTAGATGTGAATATAGCGCTAGCTGGATACTATTCGGCGGCGATCCGTGACAATGTCAAGCGTCGGTTCGATCAAATGCTAGCCGATGGCATTTGGATTGGCCGTGCACCCATAGGGTACGCAAACTACCAGGAACACGACAAAAATGGAAAGGTGATATTCAAGGGCATACGGATAGACACGGACCGTGCTCACCACATCCATCAAGGTTTCGTATTGCGCTCCACAGGCATGTCCTACAAAGCCATAGCAAAGGAAATGAAAAAGGCAGGCCTTCGTAGTCGAACAGCCAAAGGCAGGCCACTCAATGCTTGCCAATGGGAAGAGATTCTTACCGACCCCTTCTACGTTGGCAGGATGAGATTCAAAGGCAGAGGCATGACCGCACCTAAAGAATATGCTCACAATTATCCGAGAATCGTTGAACCATGGCTATGGGACAAAGTACAAGAGGTTAAGAACCACCGCGCCAACGGTAAGACTAAATACAGCAGCAAGCCGTTCCTCTTCAAAAACCTTAAATGCCATACCTGCGGCTACTCGATAACATTTGACGGACCTAAAGGAAAAGGCCGTAACACTTACGGTAAATGCACGGAATACGGCGGCAAACATAATGCCCAATGGGTCAATGAAGCCCTGCTGATAGAGCAAATACGGAGCCTGTTGCGATCAATCACGCTTCCAAAAAATAAATTGCCGGAGCTGGTTACCGAAATAGAGAAAAATCATGCCCACGAACAGGAACGTTACGCAAACACCAAAATACAGCTTCAAAAGGAATACGACGAGCTAGATAAAGAACTAGACGAGCTGTTTACCGATAGGAAACTGTTTAAGAGCCAGCATGAACGGTTTGAACGCATGGTTAAGGTCATTGAGAAACGACAGAAAGATATTCAGGACGAACTGAAAGACCATAGCGATGGCGATAAGGCGTTTGTAATCGGTGCAAGTTACTTACTTGATGTGTGCAGCCGTGCTGCCGAGCTGTTTGAAGCGGAAAGTTCTAAAGTAGAGCAAAAGCGGTACCTGTTGGACTTCATACTCTCGAATCCTACTTTGGACGGCGAAAAGCTGCATTTTACCCTTAAAGAACCGTTTGAAGATATAATAAAGTTGCAAGAAAAACAATTATGGTACGCCCGGACGGATTCGAACCGCCGACCCTCTGTTCCGAAGACAGATGCTCTAATCCACTGAGCTACGGGCGCGTACCTGCTGGATTATACCAGATGCACCTCTGTTGTAACAGTGACAGTTGCCAGGTGGGCCAACCTCAGCCTATACTATATACAGACATGAACCGTGTGCGCCGTCTGACTTATTTCCTGCAACACTGGAACGCTGTGCTGCCACTACTAAGCGCTTTGTTTGCCATGACGCTGCATAACAGCATCGCGTGGTCGAATAGTATATATATCTTTATCGTCGTTTTAGCGATAGGCGGCGTGTATACTATTGCGCCGTTTATGCAATTAGTACCAACCACTGTATATGCTCCGCTGATACTGGGCGTTGTATATACAACGGTTCCATATATATTCGGGCTGCTAAACCTGGGGTTGTTGCCCACCACGACTGACTGGTGGTGGATGATTGCCTTATTCCTGCTGGGCGCTGGTACCATGAGCCTTGTCGGCTGGTACAAAAAGCTGCCAAAAAAAGCGCTGCCTACCTCGGCCTTCATCGCCCGCATCGGCACTGACAGCGCCTGCTTTGCCAGCCTCATCAGTATACTTATCGGCAGCGTACTGATTATCTGGCAAGTACATAATGCCTTATGGCTCGTCACTATGGTAGCCCTGCTGCTAGGAGCGCTGGCGTTTTGCATCGTGCAGCTGGCAGACACGGCAAACGCCGACGATGCGCATACAGCGATAACGACCATCGACACTATCACCCATGGTCTCATCATTACGCTTTTTGCCGCCTACCTCATGTTCTCGCACCATGCCACCACTGCAGCAGCGGCTATAGTATGCGGCATATTAACAGCCCTCTTCCTTGGTGTATTCTTCTGGTTCATCGGTCATCCACGGCGCGCAGCAACCAGCAAACAAAAATTACGATGAGCAGCCTCGCGGCGGCCGGTGGTATGAGACAATAGGCCCATGTCGATCGCGCCGCGCTTACTAACTGAAGGTAAACGTTTTGTACGGCGGCTTGGCCTGTACGAAGCCATTGCTTTTATTACCGGCTTCGTTCTGATGGCCTACGAGCTGGTTGCTTCGCGGATTCTGGCGCCAACAATTGGTACGTCGATATATGTCTGGACGAGCGTTATTGGCATTATGATCGCCGCCCTGGCGCTTGGCTATGCGGCTGGCGGCTGGGTAGCTGACCGTCGAGGCGTGCTGCAGGATATCGTGTGGTTACTGCTCGCGGCAACGGTGGGCGTGACAATTACGTGCGTGTTCTATACTCCTGTGCTGTCTACGGTTACATTGCTTATGCATGACCCTCGTCTGCAGGGCGTCGCAGCTTCGGCGCTGCTCTTTGCACCAGCCAGCTTCACCATGGGAATGATCAGCCCCTATCTTGCAAAGTTACGCGTCAATTCACTCACCACCACCGGACGCTCCGTGGCAGGATTGAGCGCTCTCAACTCGCTGGGTGGTATTATGGGTACGTTTCTAACCGGATTCGTATTCTTTAACTTCATTGGTTCGCGCGAAACGCTGGGGCTGCTGGCCGTCATTCTGCTGGCCTGCAGCTGGGCTGTACAGCCTCGAAAGTATCGGCGCGAGCACATTGTCGCCAGTATTGCCGTCTGCGGCATACTTGCGATCCAGATGGCAGCTCCAGCTCAGGCGGGTACTGTTGCCGACATCGACACTCCCACATCGCACTACAAAATTGTCGATACCCGGCTGGACGACCGGCCGCTGCGCGTGCTTATTATGGGACCTGGCGGCTATCAGTCGGGTGTATATACCAGCGGAACAAAAGATCTGGCTTTTAATTATACGCAAAAACTTGCCGACGTGGTGGCAGCCGCGCCCCATAAAGACAACATACTGGTCTTGGGAGGCGGCGCGTTTACCTTGCCTGAATACCTCGGGCAGCACTATCCCGGCAGCAAGATAAACGTTGTGGAGATTGATGCTCAACTGCCTGCTATTGCCGCACAATACTTCCGTTATGAACCAACGCCGAATATCCATGTTATAAGTCAGGACGCCCGTACCTACCTGCATACTACCACTGCGACGTACGATATTGTATTAGTGGACGTTTATAATGACGCTGCTGTACCATTCTCGGTCGCTACTCACGAATATGCCAACGACCTTTACCGTACGCTCAAACCCGATGGCGTGGCAGCCGTTAACATCATTGCCGCCGCCAACGAACAGTGCCTGCCGTTACTTACCGCACTTAACGACACATACCTATCGGTCTTCGGCGCCGGCCGTATATACCCCCTTGTAGATATCACGAACAGTGTCAAACAAAACATTATAGCGGTCTATGGCAGCCCGCCGCTCAGCTGGGCCGATGTTTTGACCGGTGAAAACCCTATGCCGCTGCCGCCTGGCAAAACACTTACCGACAACTACGCCCCCACCGAAAGTCTTATCCAAAAATGTGAATAATACATAAATTCATTGCAATCCACTACACAAAATGCTT